>JACONB010000016.1 GCA_014323965.1 Prochloron sp. SP5CPC1
AATCAAACCCAAACAGATCGTCTCAGCTTTGTTTTCTACCCTAATCACCAAGAAGTAAGATCTGCTATCAATTTGCTGCGTCAGCACCCCTGGCAATACGAACGGGGAGTTCCTTTGTTTTTTGCTACCCTGGGAAAAGAACGCAGTTTCATCCCGATAGAACATAACGGCAGGGAAGTATTTCCCTTATTCTTTGAAGCAGAGCAACTTCAGGAGATGGTAGGGCGCTTCATTGAGCAACATCCCGATCTGGCGTCTGAGGTGAATACTGAAGTTGTCTCTTTAGAATGGCTGATTGGGGAATGGCAAAAGAAGGACTCCGAAAGTCTGAATAAGATTATTCTCGTCGTCTCCCAGGAATCTCAAGCACTTCTGCGCTCCCGTCAGACTCAAAATCAAGATTAAACGCCTCACTTATGCTATGTTAGTGTGACAATAGAAGGGTTTTGGGATTAAAGTAAATAAATATAATTGTTTTGTTTGAGTGTTTCTGAAATGGATGAAGAGTAAGAGTTATAACAACACCCTGGGAACTCCAGCTGTTCTGGGAGCGTCAATAAGCTTGTTGGTTTTTGGATTAGGAATCCCCATATATAATCTCGGATTTAGATGGGATGTTTAAGGAACTTTATCACGGTTGAAGTAATTATGAAATCATTTTTTCGTTGGCGTGCAACTCTAGGTTTAATCAGCAGTGTGGTAATAGGTTCGGTTTTGGGTCAAAGTCTGCCTGCCTTATCTTTACCAGAAGAACAAGTGATCCAAAAGCTGCAAGAAGTGCTAATTTTTACAATTACCAATAATCAAGGTGCTTTTCTACTAGTTTCCAGGGAGGACGACAGCACGATAGCCTATATGTATCTGAGCCACCGAGATGCTCAGGCAGCTTTAGAAAAGGTCAAGGAAACAGATCCAGAACTAGCTGAAGACGTGGGCATCGTCGTTGTGCCCCTATCAGAGGTTTACAAGAAAATTAAAAACAATGACAACCAGCCCGATAGCCCCAATTTTAGTTTTGTGCCGATACGGCAGCAGGTTCAGTCGGCTGTGAATGTTTTTCAGAATCAGGAGCGGGATGTGCCTCAATATCTGGGCGTTCCGCTATTTTTTGCGACGGTTCAAGAACAAGGATATCTAACCTATAGCGAAGGGGATCGAGAACTTATTCCTTTATTCTTTGAAAAAGAACAACTAGATGCCATTGTGGCCAAATTCAAGGAGCAAAAGCCAGAATTCTCTTCAAATGTAGAAATTAATGTGATGTCTTTGGAGTATCTCATTGGAGCTTTCGACCAAGAAGAAAATGATGAACTGCGAAATATGGTCATAGTACCATCGTCCGAATCTATCCGATTTATACAATCTCTCCAACAACAACAGCAAAATCAATCTCAGCCTTAATGGTGATTGTATCAGGGGAGAAACTTTATTGGTGGCGGAGACAGGCGCGCGAAGCAGCGATCGCATCGAATATACCCCCAACAGAGGTGGACTGGCTCCTGGAATTAGTGGCGAGTGTTGACAAACTTTCACTCTCGATGGCATCTTTTAGAGAGCGAGACCAAATCAGACTCTCCCTACCCCTGTCAGTGCTAACCCAGCAATGGAGACGGCGTCTCCAGGAGAGTTTGCCTGTTCAATATATAGCCGGAGTAGCTCCTTGGCGCCATTTTCAACTCAAAGTTTCCCCGGATGTTCTCATTCCTCGTCCGGAAACTGAATTGTTGATTGACTTAGTAGCAAAGGCAGTGGTGCCATGCGAGGGAAACTGGGTCGATATGGGCACCGGGAGTGGGGCGATCGCTCTCGGTTTGGCGGAATTATTGACAAATGCTTCAATTTATGCTACGGATTGCAGCGACGCAGCTTTAGCCATCGCCAGGGAAAATGCCGTCAATCTCGGTTTGAGTTCGAGAATCACTTTCTCTCAAGGTTCCTGGTGGTCTCCTCTGGCAAACTTGAAAGGGAAAGTGAGCGGGATGGTATCGAACCCCCCTTATATTCCTACCCAATTAATTTCCCAGTTACAACCCGAAGTAGCCCAACACGAACCCCATTTAGCTCTCTCGGGTGGTGCAGACGGTCTGGAACATATTCGCTACCTAATCCAAACTGCTCCAGAGTACCTAATACCTGGGGGAGTGTGGTTAATCGAAATGATGGCAGGACAAGGAGAGAAAGTTTCTGCAATGCTTGAAGAACAAGGCAGCTATACAAAAATCAATATTTTCCCTGACTTAGCAGGAATTGACCGTTTTGTCCTCGCTTATCGTTCCTATTAGAGTGTTTCTTTTCTCTTGCCAAGTCTGCGGTATGAGTACCTCCCTGCTCGGGGAGGAGTTGTAGAGGATCATGGTAGTAGTTTGGTTTGGTAGAAAACCAATTCGTTCGTAAAAGCTTTGTTGATTGGTGGTCATCAAGTACACTCGCTCTACTCGGTTCACCTTTGGATGGCTCAAAACCGTTTCTACTAATTTGCGCCCTAACCTGGCTCCCCGATATTCTGGATGGATGACTACATCCCAAATAGTAGCGCGGTAGATACCGTCCGAGGTAGCTCTCGCAAAACCTAGCATCCGCTCTTTGTTCCACAGGCTCACTACCGGATCAGAGTAGCGGATCGCTATTTCTAAATCCTCTTTCTTTCTCTCTTGCGCCCAAAAAGCACTGAGGTTGAATAATTCTTGCAGTTGCTCCAGGTCTATTTTTGATTTGTCAACGCAAAATTGAAACTGGCTACAATCCATCTGTCGGCTTCTTTTTGGTCTATTTTTGACGAATTGTAGATAATTGTAGCTATATTTACAATATTTACAATTCTTAATAAAAATAACTTGTCAAATCCCCCTCAACTGTTATAAGATATTGGATAGAGGAAGAAATCTAGGGGCCGTAACGGTTTCGACAGGTTGGCGAAAGCTATCCCGTGATTCAGGTCGAGAGTGAGTCTCCTCTCGCAAATCAAAGGCTCAAACAAAATGTAACTGCGAACAACATCGTTCCTTTTGCTCGTAAGGCAGCTGCTGTTGCCTAAAAACCTCTAAACAGGTTCGAGCGCTCGCCGTCTGACTCCGTTAAGGGCTGCGGGCCAAACCTCAACGGATGCTCTCTTGCTCCTCCTCTGGTAGGCTCAAGAGCTAAGACTTTACCAGAGTATCCTGTCATCCGGGATAAGGGATGGTTCCCGCCTTGAGGGTTAGATGGGCTAAACCTGTGAATGAGCGGACAGTCAATACCCAGTCTGGACAGCAGTTCAACTCTGCTCGGCTCCATCAAACACCAATATTACATATTGTTGCTTTATTTGAGAGTATTGAGACAGAATCGCAGCTCGTGATGTACCCTAGGAAGGATATTTAAGATCCGAGCGATAATTCATGTTCCAGCCTTTTCGCGAGTTTTTAGAAAAAGAGCTTTTTAGCCGCTTCGATCTCAGTAGTAGCCCTATTACTCCGGGATTGGAATTCAATATCAGCGATCGCGGCAAAAATCCGGCGACGATTCAGAGTTGGTGCTACTCCTGTCCCCAATTGCGCAAAATTCGCTACACCTATATTGATGCTGGGGAAACTGCCCAGGTATTTAATAGTGTTATCTATCCAGCTCACGATTACGATCTACCCCTGTTGGGAATTGACTTTTTATCCTTCGGTAAGAAAAAAATCCTCGTAGTTCTGGATTTCCAGCCTTTATTCCGCACACAGGATTATCTGAATAAGTATATCGAGCCAATGGCGCCCATTCGGGATAAGTATAATGAGTTGGCGCAAAACCTGGAAATGAAATTTTACGATGCGAATCAGTATTTTTCTAAATACTTGCTCTTTGCCAAAACTAACCCTGAGACAGTAGTTACCAGGTTATTCCCAGCTTACCAAGAATATATACACTTATATTGGCAATTGCTAGATGGGGCTGAAAGGTTGACGGACTCGGGGGACATTGAGAAAATTGTCAAAGCGCAAAAAGAATACGACCAGTATAGCGCTGAGCGAGACCCAGCTCACGGTCTGTTTAGCAGTTATTTCGGTTCGGAGTGGGCTGATCGCTTCCTCTACGAGTTTTTGTTTGAAGACGCTGTACCTTTAGCTGTAGCTGGGGGAAAAAGATGACTCTCTATCAGCCTTTTTTAGATTACGCTATGGCAGTTCTCAAGGAGCGGCTCGACTTAGAACCCTATCCGATTCCGGCAGGGTTTGAGCGGAAGGAGGGGACTTCAGGGAAGGGGAAGAGACTGGAACAAGTTGTCACTACTTCTCACGCTTTTAAATCGGGGAAACTGAGGCAAATTCGCGCAGCTCATGTCCAGGGGGGTAAATCTTTACAGGTACTCAATTTTGTTATCTTTCCGGAACTCAAGTACGACTTGCCTTTTTTTGGCGCGGACTTGGTAACCTTACCGGGAGGACACCTGATCGCTCTGGATATGCAGCCCCTTTTCCACGATCCAGATTATCAAAAAAAATACACTGAACCAATACTACCTGTATTTAATTTACATAAAGAATATTTGCCTTGGGGAGGGGATTTCCCAGAAGAAGCTCAACCCTTCTTTTCTCCTGCTTTTCTCTGGACTCGGACCCAGGATACAGAAGTGGTCCAAACCAGGGTGTTGGCAGCTTTTAAAGACTATCTGGACGCTTATCTGAATTTTGTCCAAGAGGCCCAGGCTGTTAGTAATAGTCAAGAGCTAAGAGAAATTAAGGAAGCCCAGTTACGCTATATTAAATACAGGGCAGAAAAAGACCCTGCCAGGGGTATGTTTACTCGGTTATACGGTTCGGAGTGGACGGAGGAGTATATCCACGGTTTTCTCTTTGATTTGGATCGGAAATTGGCATTGGCAGCAGTCGATTGACAAGGTTTATCAACTATTTTTACGGATTTTTGCTATTTGTTACAAAATTCAAATTTGGTTAACTCCATCCTTTACTCTTGAGAGAGAGTTGAGTACATCTACTCAATTCTTTTGCCGGAATCATATTTTGAGGAGGCTCTCACATGACAATACCAATGCTCGAATATTCCCCCTCAACTCAAAACCAGCGGGTGGCTGGCTATGAGGTACCTGGGGATGAGCAGCCCATGGTTTACTCTATGGAAACCCTGCCTTCAGCAGGAGAAATTGAGGGGGCGATCGCCGCTGCCTATCGTCAAATTTTTAACGAACAACAACTTCTGGCCAGCAATCGCCAAACTTTTTTAGAATCTCAACTGCGTTTTGGTCAAATTTTGGTGCGAGACTTCATTCGAGGACTTGCTCTTTCGGAATCTTTCCGGCGACGCAATTACGAAACCAACAATAACTATCGCTTCGTCAGGATGTGTGTTCAGCGCATTCTCGGACGAGATGTTTATAGTCAACGGGAAGAATTAGCCTGGTCAACTGTTTTAGCTACTAAAGGGCTAGAAGGGTTTATTGATGCTCTCCTGGATAGCGAGGAGTACATGACCAACTTTGGTTACGATACTGTTCCCTATCAACGGCGGCGCATTTTGCCCCAGCGCCCTGAAGGAGATTTACCATTTGCGAGAATGCCTCGCTATGGGAAATACCATCGCCAGCAACTGATTTCCCTGGGTTACTTCGCTCATAATGAGATGGATGGAGTGCCTTACTATCCGCCAAAACCAGTTCTCCTGGCTGCAAAAATAATGACCATCGCTGGGGCGACAGTTTTAGGACTGGGTACAATGGCTGTAGCCCTTGCTGCTTGGGGGATTATCAGTCTCTAGGTCTTGGTTTTTACCGGGGTACTCCCAGAAAATTAACAATATGTAACAAATAAAAACACAACACCGTTGTATAAAAGTTACCTGGGGGCTAGAAACGACTGTGGAAAGTCAACCCAAACTCCCCATGACCCGAGTGACACGAGGGTTTTTCATAAAATAGGCAGTTTTTTCATTTTGGCCGATAATAAAGTTTTATTAAGAGGCAGATGAGCAAAACTTTTGCCCAATAACCTACACCCGTCAGGGTACAACAAAGCTCAACTAAATTAAAGTTAGGAGATTTGCAACATGTTCGACGCCTTCACAAGGGTAGTTTCTCAAGCTGATGCCAGAGGCGACTTTCTTTCCACCTCTCAGTTAGATGCTCTCAGCGCCATGGTGAGCGAAAGCAACAAGCGCATGGACGCAGTGAACCGGATCACCAGCAACGCATCTGCTATTGTTACTAACGCCGCTCGCTCCTTGTTCGCCGAGCAACCCCAGTTGATTGCTCCCGGCGGTAATGCCTACACCAGCCGTCGCATGGCTGCTTGCTTGCGGGATATGGAAATTATCCTCCGCTATGTAACCTATGCTATTTATTCTGGCGATGCTAGCGTGTTGGAAGATCGCTGCTTGAACGGTCTGCGGGAAACCTATTTGGCTTTGGGAACTCCCGGCGCTTCCGTAGCTGTTGGCGTTCAAAAAATGAAGGATGCTGCTATTGCTATTGCTAACGACCGCAACGGGATCACCCCCGGCGATTGCAGCAATCTAATGTCTGAAATTGCTACCTACTTTGATCGCGCTGCTGCCGCAGTTGCCTAGTCTGAGGAATTTAGATTACTCGCCAGTTTTGGCAAAACAATCCATTTTAAGGAAAATTTAGGAAAATAATAGGGAGACAGTTTAAGATGAAGACCCCTCTGACTGAAGCAGTTGCAGCTGCTGATTCTCAAGGACGCTTTTTGAGCAATACGGAAATTCAATCAGCTTTTGGTCGTTACCAGCGTGCCTCTGCTTCCTTGGAAGCAGCTAAAGCTTTGACCGCAAGCGCTCAGAGTTTAATTAATGGTGCTGCTCAAGCGGTTTATACCAAATTCCCCTTTACTACCTCCACTCCCGGACCTACCTATGCTTCTACTCCAGAAGGTAAGGCTAAGTGTGCTCGGGATATCGGTTACTACCTGCGCATGGTAACTTACTGTCTGGTCGCTGGCGGTACTGGTCCTATGGATGAGTATTTGATTGCTGGTTTGGATGAAATCAATCGTAGCTTCGAGCTGTCCCCTAGCTGGTACATTGAAGCTCTCAAGTATATCAAAGCTAACCACGGTTTGGCTGGTCAAGCTGGTACCGAGGCTAATAACTATATTGATTATGCCATTAATGCTCTGAGCTAGTTACCTGTAAGTAATTAAGCTAAAAGAGACAAACCTCAATGGTAAAGACTAATGCCCGCAATGGTAGAGAAGGTTCGCCATTACGGGCATTAATTTATGTTAAAAAAATTAATGTATAAAATTAGTATGATTAGATCATGGAAGAGTTGGATCCTCACATAGAAGGCAACGGGAATTCCTTGACCGTGGAGGAGGCCATCGCCAATTTGCAACAAAAGGAAGATTTAGGACAGCGCTACTACGCTGCTTGGTGGCTAGGGCGGTTTCGAGTTAATTCCCCAGAGGCGATCGAGGCGTTGCTGGAAGCTTTAGAGGACGAAGAAGATAGAGCGCCAGATGGTGGCTATCCCCTGCGGCGCAATGCAGCGCGAGCATTGGGAAAATTGGGAGAACGGCGAGCAGTACCTCCTTTAATGAGGTGCTTGCAATTTCCCGACTTTTATGTCAGAGAGGCTGCTGCTCAAGCTTTGGAGATGTTAGGGGATAAAAGCTGCATTCCTGCATTACGCTGTTTGCTGGCTGGGGGAGTGGCAGCAGCAACCCAAGTACCTGGTAAACCCCATTTGGTACAACCTTATGAGGCAGTTATCGAGGCTTTGGGAACTTTAGGAGCTAAGGGAGCGATAGAAGAAATTGAACCTTTTTTGGAACATTCCTTTCCTAAAGTACAGTATGCTGCTGCAAGGGCGATGTATCAATTGACAGGGAATGGGGTATATGGAGAAATATTGGTTCGCGCATTGGGAGGGGAAGAATTGCATTTACGGCGATCGGCATTGATAGATTTGGGGGCGATAGGTTATTTACCAGCAGCAGAGGCGATCGCCGAGACTTTGGCAGAAAATAGTCTCAAGCTTATTTCCCTCAAAGGTCTCTTGGAAAGTTCTCTTGAGGGAAATTGCAACGAAACTCTTACATTGCTTCCTGAGAGCAAGAATATTTTAAAGTTAATGGACAGCCTTCTTTAAGACTAGAAAGAAACCAACCCCTCTAACCATTACAAAATATTTTCATGATTGTTGCTGACTCTACCCAAAAATTAATTGAAGCAGTTGAAAAAGCTGATTCTGCTGAGGGATTATTAGATGCAGTAGAAGCACTGAGCGCAGCTCGCGACGAAGCAGCAATTCCCACCCTGATTGAAGTTCTAAGGTTTAATAACCCCGGAGCAGCAGTTGCAGCAGTGGAAGGGTTGATAGACTTGCAAGAAGTAGCAGTTCCCCATCTCTTGCAACAAATTGACGACTACAATTATGGCGCTCGAGCCTGGGCAATTCGAGCATTGGCAGGTATCGGCGATCCGGCTGCTTTGGACATCTTATTAAAAGCTGCTAGTACTGACTTTTCTTTAAGCGTTCGTCGTGCAGCAGCCCGGGGACTGGGAAATATTCGTTGGCTCTTGTTGGATTCACAAAAGGCATTTTTGGCTCAATCAGAAGTTTTGGATACTCTGTTGTTGGTGTGTCAGGATGGAGAATGGGTGGTACGCTATGCTGCTGTGGTGGGGTTGGAATCTCTAGCCAATACTTTCGCAGATAGTCGGTTTGATTTGATGGACAAAATTCTTCAACAATGTCAAGAAATGCTTCAAGGAGATCCAGAATTAGTAGTTCGCGCTCGTATTAAAATGGCTTTAGAACAACTGTAAGCTATTCTACCTCTTCAGAATAATAATAAATGAGTAATTCTACAGATATAGTAACTTTAGCTCGTTGGATGGCGGGAGATTTCAGCAACCAGGAGCAAGCTTTTGCTAACCCTCCTTTATACGCTCACATTCGCGTCTGTATGCGTCCTTTACCACCTTCATTGCTATCGGGAACCAGTCTTTTTTTGGAACAAGCGTATGATTTTATGCTCAATCAACCCTATCGTTTGCGAGTGTTTCGATTAAAAGTGGTAGAAGAGCATATTGAAATCCAACACTATTCTTTTAAAGAACCCGAGAAGTTCTACGGTGCTGCTCGTAACCTAAAGAAGTTAAATAAATTAACTGCTGAAGATTTGGAGTTGTTACCTGGTTGCGACATGATTGTTCAATGGACTGGTCATAGTTTTAAGGGCAAAATACAGCCGGGAAAAGCTTGTATTGTGGTACGTGATGGTAAAACTACTTATTTGGATAATAGCTTTGAGATAGAAGAAGAAAAATTGATTAGCTATGACTTGGGAAGGGATCCAGAAACCGACGAACGGGTTTGGGGATCTATTGCTGGAGCTTTTTACTTCGATAGGTGGGAAAGCTTTGAAGACGAAGTAACCCACAATTGAGGATTATTGATGTTTCAACCATCCAAATATCTCTCTCACCGTTAATTGTAAATCCTTTCCTAACGGAACTACAGGTAAAATTGCCGTTTTATCGGAGAATAATTGTGGTTGTTTTCCCATAGGATAAACTAAAACTGATTGTGTTTCTGGATCAATTATCCAACCCATTTGGGTACCATGATTGAGAGCGTGTAAAATTTTACCAGTAACAATTGTTGGATTTTGGTTAGGAGAGAGTATTTCAATCATCCAATCAGGTGCAAGATTAAAAACGTTGGCAACGTTACCTTCCTCGTCTACAGGGATTCTTTCCCATCGGAACAGTGTAATATCAGGCACAATTGCACGCCCTCCAAATACACAGCGAAGTTCAGTATAAGCGCGCCCAATGCGTTGTTTTTTAACCACAGCATTAATGGTTTCAGTTAGATCCACTTGAATAGTACTGTGATGTCCTTGTGGCATTGGTTTTTGAAAAACTTGTCTATTGATATATTCCTTGGCAGGTTTGGAATCGGGAAGTTTGAGAAATTCCTCTAAGCTGAGAGTTTTAATGGGTGTTTGTACCATGTCTTTATCTAGGAATTAGCTTTATATAGGATATAGATTGAGAGGGATGCTAGTATAATGCGGAAAGCAAAAAGAATGACTTTATCGGGCAATTTGGGCAACATGCGGGTGCTAAATTGACTGCCTATTATACCCCCGATACCGAGAATTATACCATCGGTAAACAAAACATTACCATGGAAACTATGACCCATAGTAGCAGAGATAGCGGTGATGCAAATCACCCCTAAACTAGTTTGAATGGCAACTTTAATGGTTTCTCCTAGGAACACAATCTGTAGGGGTACTATGATAACACCGCCACCTACCCCAAATAACCCTGCTAATAAGCCTGCTAAACTGCCAGCAGCTATTTTAGCTATCATTGAATTAGAAATTAATTTTTGGTGCTGTGAGGTTTCTGCTGTATTATGAGTCAATTTCTTGCGCAGCCCCACTAAGTAAACGTTCACCAGTAACAATATCCCGAATGCAGTTAGGAGTAAGGTAGAGGGGAGTTGGTTGGCGAAATAAACGCCAATTTGAGCAGTTATTAATGCTGGTAAACTGAGATAAAATACTCGCTTTAAATTCAACTTACCCATGCGCCAGTTTTGGATGCTACCGGAAAGAGAAATGATGGCAATTGCCAGGTTACTAATGGCGACTGACTGCACGGGTTCATTTCCTAATGTTACTAAAATAGGTACTAATAGGCTACCGCCCCCAATACCGAGAAATCCTGCTAAGACCCCAGCTAATAATCCGCTTAAAGCTAAAATCACTTGTTGTTTATTTTTGATTATTGATTGTTTACGGTGAAACCAAATCCTGTTAGTAATGATTTTTTTTTATTTAACCGCAGAGGCGCAGAGGACACAGAGAGGGTAAGATGAGAGATCTTTCAACATTTGTCCAAACCATTTTGGTAATTTATTGATATTGATGATATAATTATAAATGAAAAATTTAAATTTAACCACCCAAGGCACTCTTAACTATGGCTAACTATTTATTAGAAGTAGGTACAGAAGAATTACCCGCAGATTTCATTGCTGGGGCGATCGCCCAATGGCAATCTCTCATTCCCAAAACCCTGACAGAACAGTTCCTGGAACCAGAAGCAGTGGAAGTGTACGGCACCCCCCGACGTCTGGCGGTTCTGGTACGAGGACTGCCAGTGCGACAACCAGATCGGGAGGAGGAAATTAAAGGTCCCCCAGCTAAAGCTGCTTTTAAGGACGGGGAACCCACTAAGGCTGCTGTGGGGTTTGCTCGCAAGCAATGTGCACCTATAGAAGCCCTGGAAGTGCGTCCCACTAAAAAGGGGGATTTTGTCTTTATTCAGAAACAAATTCCCGGAAGGCAAGGTAAAGATATTGTGGGGGAATTGAGTCTGGAATGGATAGAGCGTTTGGAAGGGAAGCGGTTCATGCGTTGGGGAGATGGAGATTTGCGCTTTCCTCGACCGATTCACAGTCTGGTAGCATTGTGGGATGGAGAGGTATTGCCTTTAGAATTGGTTAACGGTTCCATGACGGTGAAGAGCGATCGCCTTGCTTCTGGACACCGAGTTTTACATCCAAAACCAGTAAGTATTCCTGAAGCTGGGGATTATTTGCCCTGTCTAAGGTCAGCGAATATTGAAGTTGACCCCATAAAACGACGGGAGCTAATTCAGCAGCAGGTAGAAGCTGTCGCCGGGGAATTGGGGGGAAAGGCAGAAATATATCCTGACTTATTAGCTGAAGTAACTAATTTGGTAGAATGGCCCACAGCTGTGGTAGGTAAGTTCGACTCCTCATTCTTGAGTTTGCCACGGTCAGTCATTAGGTCAGTCATGGTGACTCACCAGCGCTATTTTCCTATTTTAGCTCAAGACTCTCTTTTGCCTTATTTTATCACTGTTGCTAACGGTGACCCCTCTAAAGCAGATATTATTGCTGCTGGCAATGAAAGGGTTATTCGGGCGCGATTGGCAGATGGGCGCTTTTTCTATGAAGCTGACTGCAAGAAACATTTGGAAACCTATTTACCCCAATTGGAAAAGGTGACTTTCCAGGAAGATTTGGGTTCTATGGCAGATAAGGTGAAGCGGTTGATGAAAATTGCTGCCCAAATTGGGGAACAGTTGGGATTGAGGCAGGAGGAAAGGTCCGTTGTGGAGAGGGTGGCTTTGTTGTGCAAGGCTGATTTAGTGACTCAAATGGTGTATGAGTTTCCGGAGTTACAAGGGGTAATGGGGGAAAAATATGCCCTGGTGAGTGGGGAGTCGGAGGAGGTAGCTAAGGGTATACGGGACCATTATTTGCCTCGGGGGGCCGATGATATGATGCCAGAAAATATGCCTGGTCAGGTGGTGGGTTTGGCAGATAGATTGGATACTCTGGTCAGTATTTTCGGTTTGGGAATGATTCCCACAGGTTCTGCTGATCCCTTTGCTTTGCGACGGGGGGCAAATGCAGTGGTTAATATTACTTGGCATGGTAGGTTAAAGATTAATTTGGTTCAGATTATTGAGCAGAGTAGCCAGGATTTTGTCGCTGCTCATCCTGATAAGGAGTCTCCTGCTTCATCCCTGTCTTTGTTCTTTCGTAGGAAGGCTGAACATGAGATAAACACCTAAATATTTTGCAAGATTTACTGTATTATGTACATAAGTGCAATCATATTATGTAGTATGCCCTGCTTTCTACTTTGCTATACTACTGAAGATCAAGTTTATATCTATTCTGTGTGCATGGAAGCTGGGTTATTATATGTTACAAAAGTTAATCAGGACAACTTATAGGGTACATTGTATTCATTGTAATCTCATCTGACAAGATAATCTTTAGTGTATTTTTCAACACTATATTAAAGTATTTAGTCAAAAGTTTGCTTGAGCAATCACCTGGAAGCCAAAAATGTGTATTTGTGCTATGTGCATGAAAAAACCATAGTTAGAAAGTTTTTGGTGAGGGGGCTACGTAGAATGATTGCTGTTTGCATACATTAATTGTGTACAGCATGCTCTTTTTAGGAGGAATGGGCATGAGAAATATTATAAAATTACCTAGTTAAGTCTAAATTTGGTAACAATTTTAACTAAATTGTTGTACTAAATGCAGCTGGCTGCTTTATTTG
>JACONB010000017.1 GCA_014323965.1 Prochloron sp. SP5CPC1
AGGAATTACTGTCTTTGAAACGAAAACTGGGACGGAGGATGTGGCGGCAGCAATCCTTGGTAATAAATTGGTTTTGTCCTCTGCGCCAGATGGGGTGGAATCTGCCATCGATACCTTTAAAGACTCAAAATCTTTGGCCCGCAAAGAAGGAGCCAAAAAGCTTTTAGCCGGGAAATCGGCGGTGAAAAAACCAATTTTCAAGCTATATGTGCAATCGCCGGAACTCCTGGAACAGTTGGCAGCATTAGAGTCCGTAGTAATGGGAATAGGTTTCCAGGAAGAAGGACTGCGCTTGCAAGTCTTAACTTCCTTTAATCCCGACGCCCTAAAACATGACTTCAAACCCGGTAAAAGCAAAATTGTCTCTCGATTTCCCGCTGAAACCTTCGCCTTGGTTAGTGGGAGAGAAATGAACAAGATTTGGTCCGAGATAGTAGAGCAAAGTGCAGCATTACCGGAGTTGGAGCAAGCATTAAATTACTCTAGAGATTCCTTTGAGTTGATAAATCTCGACCTGGATGAGGATATTTTTTGCTGGATGAATGGAGAATTCGCCTTGAGTCTGATTGGGGTGAATGAAGGTATATTCAGAGAATTTGGTATCGGTACCTCAGCAATATTCCAAACGAGCGATTGGGAGACGGCTAACAGAACCCTGGCTAAATTGGAAGATTTGGCGGTCCAAAATCCGGATGTCGCCATAGATCGCCGCACTGTCCAGGACAAAACAATCGTCCAATGGAAAACGCCACTAGGAGAAGTACTCTTATCCTATGGTTGGCTAGATAATAATTCCCTGGCTATGGCTTGGGGGAGTCATGAAGCAGATATCCTCAAGGTTCGCCCGAAAACTTCTCTAGCTCAAAGCCAAAACTTTAAAGCCATGACAGGTTCTTTGCCCCAAAAGAATTTCGGCTACTTTTATTTCGATATGGCAAAAGCAACGGCGGCATTCAAGTATTACAATGAGCTGCCCCCGGAAACCAGGGAAATTCTCGATTCGATCCGAGGTATTGGGGCTACCACCATTCTGAAGGATAGTTCCACCAGGGAACTGGATCTCTTATTACACCTCCAACCCCTACAGGGCGCTCAGTAAAGCCCGTTTTAACTGCTCAACGCTCTTGTAGACTGTCAATTCAAGCCAAGTCCATGACCTGGGCTAGTTTTTGGGGAGTACTTCTATTTCGCTTATTGCTCAATTTATTAACCTTTCGGGCGTGCGCCTGGAACGTTAACCAAGTTATCTTTCGAGGCTTCAATTCTTGGGGATAATATTTTCACACCAGCAAGGTGAGGCTCTCCAGAAACTGCTTGTTTGAATAAGTCTTTGGCCACACTGAAAAAATTAGGCTTTTGATACTCAGTTTCATTAGGTATAATCGATAATTTTTGCTCTTGAACAGCAGATATATTTTCTGTTTTTGATTCATTTGAATCTACTTCTATAACTACTTTTAAGACCCTATTGCCTACCTTAATTTCATCTCCGTTTTTCAGCTTATACTTGGATTTGGGGTGGTTGAGGACTAGTGAGGTCCCGTTGCCACTGCTTAAATCGCCAACGCCGATCACTGGAGGGGTACTTTGGCCATTGATTCTGAAGTAAATTTTTTGGACTTTAGCTTAAGCTTGAGAACAGATCTGTTTTGGCATTGATTAGATATTTCGTGCTGCCTCGAGCAAGTGCTCGTGAACTTCTGTTGTCGCAGCAATAATCAGTCCGGGTAGGCGATACCCTTTACAACTATGAAGTGGTGGTAGGGGTGAACCATCTAGAGTAGTGACTAGATAACCCGCCTCTCTGGCGATAAAAGCAAGTGCTCCTGCGTCAATGAATTGAGCCGATCTTACCGCAGCAGCGCACACATCCCCTGTGAGAATTCCGTTGAGATTGGGAATTTGCACTTGGGTAGAATAACAGTTAGCCAAATCTATTACTTCGTATCTATCCTCAAGGAACGGTTTGAGCTTGTCCATCTCCAATCCCAAATAAATAGTAGACTCTCGTGGGTTAATTTCCAGGGGCACCGAATCTTCCCAATCCCCGGAAAGAGAACCAGTATAAGCACCGTGACCCCCCAGAGCATAATAGTAGGTGTTTTGAGCAGGAGAAATGGCTAAAACACCCTCAAAGTCATCCCGGTTGAGAATGCCAAGGATTATCTGGTAGTTACCATGTCCGTCTAGGTAGAATTTCGTGCCGTCAATGGGATCTAGAGTAACTAGGTAGTCTCCCGTGGAACCTAAATCGATAGCACGAAAATATTTAGTATTGTGCGACTGCTCGTATTCTTCACCGAAAAAACGAATATCCGGAAAAAATGCCAACAAAACCACCTCAATCATATTCTGGATCGACAAATCCGCATCCGTCAAAGCCGCAGTAAACAAATTGTCCTTTTGCGCTTTTGCCGGCAGGGCGGTTATTTTCGGTTGGAGAGTCCGAGCATAAGCAGCCACTACTTTCAAATAGGGAAACAAAGTTGCCAAAATAAAGCCAGGGGTGGGTGAAGATGACATGTTAAAAATATAAAGTAGTCATTTTGGTACTAGCTTTGCATCTCAATTTCTAAAGTGATGAGCAACCGTGATATATCTTGCTACAATCCCCATTATAGAGACAATTGGGGTAATTGTCAAGTGTAGGTAGAGGTTTTATTACTTTAATCCCAACTATAGCCTGCTTACGGGGGTAGGGAACAGGTTGTGAATGTATCTTTCCCGCACTACAGGAGGGTCTTCAGCCCATTTCCAGAGACTTTCATAAAAAAAGAAAGATACGCCAGCAAAACCCCGTTCACGCACTTCCTGGACTTGAGAGGAGATTTCACTCATAGAAGTTGGACGATTCTTCAGACCGCTCAAAATTCCGATTGCCACGGGAATATTATTTTTTGCCAGCTCTACTTCCACCCTTTCCAATTCTAACACAAAATGTTCTAATTCGGAACGATATACCTGGAGGACTATTTCCGAGATATACCCCTTTCTTTCCCAAGTCAACCAATCCTGTAAATAAGCAGGCAAAGAAAAATGTAAAGGATTGGGAGAAACGGAAATGATACAATCTGGTTTAATCTCTTTAATTGTAGCAGATAATCGCCCCATAAACTCGTTAATCTTATCCGCTCGCCACCGTACCCAGAAAGTTTCCGAAAAACTCTCCGGAGGAGACAAACCCTTCAATTCACCCTGGTACATTTCCACCGTTAACTCATCATAGCCAAATTCGGCGGGTAAACCGAAATGGTTTGCTGTACTTCTGGATGATTTGGATTGAGCCAAACTCGCCTATCTTCACCTTGTATGTGGATATAACTACCGTCGTGACGATATGTTAACCAATCAGGGTGTTTTTGGACTAATTCGGAATCCGCAGGAGCCATGAAACCAAATTCCAACCAAGGAATGACAGTTAAACCTCTTTTATGTCCCTGTTGAACTAATTCTCGAAGTAAATCTCGCTTTTGTAGTCCGGGGGTGGGATCTACCGCTACGCCAAATACTTCTTCAGCGACTTTGCTAGGATAGAGAGTATAGCCTCCTTGCCAAACCGTAGGATATACGGTATTGAAATTGAATTTTTGCAGGCGCTTTAAAGCTGCTTTTGTCCCTCGACGAGAGAAAAGGACGTCGCTGTCTACATTGGTGAGCCAAACGCCCCTAATTTCCCGCTCTGGATTTATTGCACCCACGTGAGGTACCCTGGTTACAACTAGGGTGATTGTGATGAGGGAGGTGAGTAATAGGGCAATGAACCCCTTGTATCTTTGCATAAACATCATCTTGAACGAAAGCTTCGGAGATTTTGGCAGCGCAAGAACATAAGGGAGACTCTGACAGCCCATTGTTTTGCGCGCTGTTGGGTAAAAACAGTATCGGAATGCTTTCTATGTTATATTCTACTTTATTGTTGTTCTAGGTTTAGCGCAGACTTTGGGCGGTTTCATCAAACTGTAGCGCTGCGCGCGAGTGTAGGGAAGCTGATTTCCCTTGCTATATAAAGGTTTGAGCAATAGGACGCCAAGGGCGGGACGCTTACGCAAAGCTTCGCAATCATTTTTTGAATCTGTAAAGAGCCCGCGCAAACTGCTATACTGTTTTTATTGACGAGTTACGAAAAAATCCTGTATGAGGTTGAAAATGCTTTTTGAAGAATACAACAAGTTGAATCTCAGTAACAAGCAAAGGACACTGATTTGGGAATTGAAAAAAAGAGGATTTGGTTCTGAAATCACGGCGATGCTCTTCGCAATGCTGTATTGTCTAGATAATAAGATTGAATTCAAGTTGTCATCCAAGTATTCTAACATCGCATTTGAAAAAGGTTGGACAGATTATTTTGAGAGCTTTTGTGATGAGTGTGACTTTTGGTTTTTTAGAGACTGGTATGACTATTATGGGCCTCTATATCATAAAAATAATACCTTAAAAAATTATTTTTAATGTCATTCTATCGCAAACCAGTTCAGCGGTTAAGTGACGTGTGGCAGGCTGTTAGGAATGATAGTTTCCTCAATAAGCAGTTTTATATTCCCGAACTCCAGATTAATGGTGATGGGTATCATGCTGTACAGGTACTAACTAGAGTTATTTGGCGAATAAGGCCGGAAATCAGGCAAATTATAGAGCAGCATAAAAACAATTTAAATTTAGGACATTTACCCTATGCTGGTCTATGGATCCGAAGAGGGGACAAGATAAATGAAGCCAGTTACGTTGCAGTAAGTGAATATGCGAAAAAAGTCAAAGAGCTGAATTCTGACATCCACAGAGTGTTTATTGACACCGATGACTACAGATGTGTTGAAGAATTCAAGCAGCTCAACCCGGGTTGGGAAGTTTTTACGATGTGCGATACCCAAAAAAGGGGGCATTATCAATTTAATTTCAATCAACAAACACCTGTAGAGCGGAGGCGAGAAATTATCCAACTGCTCACTATAATTGACATACTCAAAGAGTCAACGTTCTTCATTGGTACATTCTCCTCTAACTTTGCTCGCCTCGTTGGCTTACTAAAAGGCATAGAAACCTGCTACAGTCTAGACGCTAACGCTTCGACTAGAATATTGTTAACCCGTCATGCTAGGACACGATTATAAGGAAGTTGGATACAGGGAAAGAAAAATGTCCTAATCAGAAAGAACTTAAGGAGAAAAAGATGGCTACTTTAACAGCAAAACACGAGATTACTTGGGAAAAGCTACCAAAAGACTTTATTTTACCAGACGATCCAGTGGACAATATTAATCAGCCTGCCCTAGCAGCAGCTCTCACCGACAGCTTGGAAGCAGGAGGTATAGTAACCCCTAAAACCCTCACAATAACCAATTACGGCATTTGTGCCACCCTCAATGGGAAAACGGTGGTGAAAGCACCAGACTGGGGGTACATAGCCAATATTAGCACCACTCGTGAAGAAGTCATTCGCAGTTATACCCCCCATTTGCAAGGAGAAATACCCACTATTGTCATGGAGTTTCTCTCAGATAGTGAGGGAGGGGAATACTCCACCAAACCAACTTATCCTCCCGGGAAGTGGTTCTTCTACGAACAAGTGTTGCAAGTGCCCTGCTATGCTATTTTTGATTGCGAAGCAACCGCCCTTGGCGTCCCCAGAGAAGGTGCTCTAGAAGTTTATCGTTTAGATAAATCGAAACAATATCAGTTGCAAAAGCCAGATAACAACGGACGTTATTGGATCGAAGGGATGAACTTATACCTGGGAGTCTGGGAAGGAACCAGAGAACGTCGCAGGGGTTACTGGTTACGGTGGTGGAACGAAGACGGGGAGTTGTTATTGTGGAGTTTGGAGTTAGCCCAACGAGAAAAGCAACGAGCAGATCTGGAACGACAACTAGCCTCCGAAGAAGATCGCTTATTGCAACAACTTCGAGCTGCTGGACTGGAACCGGAAGAATAAAAATCTGGCAGGTATAATATGAGATATAGCAATACCCCAAATATTGCTATATAACCCCGAACCACCCTCGTAACGCTATAAAAGAGGTAAGATAAATAATGACCAATTTTGCAATTGATTTAAACTCTGTCATTCAACTCACAGATGATCAATTTTATCAACTGTGTCGGTATAATCCCGATCTTAAATTTGAACGAAATGTGGAAGGAAAAATTATCGTTATGTCACCGACAGGGGGAGAAACGGGAAATCGCAATGTTGAAATTGCTGCTGATTTTGTTATCTGGAATCGAGAAACCCAGTTAGGAGAGGTATTTGATTCTTCCACGGGTTTCAAGTTACCCAACGGGGCAAATCGCTCTCCTGATGTCTCCTGGATTGAAAGGAAAAGATGGGATAAGTTAGCCCCAGAGCAAAAACGGAAATTTCCTCCTCTTGCTCCCGATTTTGTTTTGGAGTTAATTTCTCCTCATGACAGTTTAAAGCAAAGCCAAGGTAAAATGGAAGAGTATATAATCAATAATGTCCGACTCGGTTGGTTAATCCACCCCCAGAAGCGCTTGGTGGAAATTTATCGCCTAGGAAAGGAGGTTGAAGTATTACAATCTCCGGCAACTCTCTCAGGAGAAGATGTCTTACCAGGATTTGTCCTCAACTTAGCATCTGTTTGGTATTAAAGCCAAATGTTTAAACTCCAACAATGTTCCCAGAATATCTGAAAGCAACAACAATTATTGATTGGCAAAACACAGCAGTGTTAAAGTTAGCGAGGTACCTGTCAGAGGGCAAGGAAAATGTAGAGGCGATTGCCCTTGCTTGTTTTGAGTGGGTTAGAGATGAAATTCGCCACAGTTTCGACTATCAAATGAACCCCATTACCTGTCGCGCTTCGGAAGTATTGGCATCCAAAACTGGCTACTGCTATGCTAAAAGTCATTTACTTGCTGCTTTATTGAGAGCCAATGCCATTCCTACAGGTTTCTGCTATCAAAGATTAAGTGTCAACGACAATGGACCCCCCTACTGCTTGCATGGATTAAATGCCCTCTACCTCCCCAAAATTGGCTGGTATCGCATGGATCCGAGAGGTAATAAAGCAGGAATTAATGCTCAGTTTACTCCACCTAAGGAGCAATTGGCTTATCAGATCAGGTTACCCGGTGAAGCAGACTTGCCTCAAGTTTTTCCCGAACCCCTATCAATTGTAGTTCAAGCTTTGCAAACTGCACAAACCTACGACGAGCTATCCCATAATCTACCGGATATTGCTATAAAATGTTTAAACTCGAAAATGTTGTTCCCTGGGGACGTTCCTTCCAGGAATACGTCAACATGTTTAATTTAACCCCTAATGACCTCAAAGAGTCAATTCTGGATTGTGGAGCTGGTCCTTCCAGCTTTAATGCGCAAATGACTCGTTCCGGGGGGAAAGTTATTTCCTGCGATCCCATCTATCAATTTACAGGGGAAGAGATTCAAAAGCGGATTCAAGCAACTTATCCTATGATAATATCTGATTTAGAGGAAAACTTTGATAAATTTGTCTGGAAAGACATGAAATCTCCCGAACATTTGGGGCAAGTGAGAATGGCAGCGATGAACCGGTTTTTGGAGGATTTTACCCCAGGAATAAGAGAAGGACGTTACCAAATCCAGTCCTTACCATATCTTTCTTTCTCCACAGGTGAATTTGACATTGCTCTTTGTTCTCACTTTCTCTTTACTTACTCGGAGCAGTTTTCTAAAGACTTTCATTTAGCTGCTATTTTAGAGATGTGTCGAGTGGCCAAAGATGTGCGGGTGTTTCCCCTACTAAAGAATTTTACTGGGGAACCATCTCCTTATCTTGAACCAATTAAAGAAGCATTAGGTGCGAGAGGGTATAAAGTGACGATTGAGCAAGTGTCTTATGAGTTTCAACGAAATGGCGATCGCCTCTTACATATTACCAATACTAAATCTGGCAACCAATAATAAAATATAGTCTCGCCCTCGGCATCCGCGATGGCGAGGGCAAAGACGCGAAGGGGGGAAGGAGTGGTTTATTTTATAGCAAAAACCGATACCCATTTTGAGGAATATCGGCGAAAATCTGCGGTTGAAAATCCAGAGCTACTAAGCTTTGGCTTCCTTGAGATATGCTAACATAGTATCTGCATCAGAGACTTCAAAGGGATCCGTAGGGCAGTTATCTTCGTATCCAGGTTCCACGAACATCTTTTCAATGTTACCATCCTTCACTACCATAGAATAGCGCCAGGAACGCATCCCAAAACCGAGATTATCTTTTTGTACCAACATTCCCATTTGACGGGTAAAATCGCCATTCCCGTCAGGTAACAAGAAGACTTTGCTCGCTCCTTGATGTTTTCCCCATTGGAACATGACAAAAGCATCGTTGACGGATAAGCAGATAACCTCGTCAACCCCTTGCGCTTTGATTTCGTCGTACAGTTCCTCGTACCGGGGCAGGTGAGTGGAGGAACAAGTGGGGGTAAAGGCACCGGGAAGTGAAAATACAACTACCCGCTTGCCGCCAAAAATTTCCTCACTAGTGCGATCTTGCCAGCGAAAGGGGTTGGGTCCACCGACGGACTCGTCCCGAACCCGGGTCTTGAAGACAACGTTGGGTACTTTATCTAGAGCCATTTTCCTCTTTCTCCTTCTTGTATGAGTATTCTGGAGCGTTTTTGCTCCTACTATCTCAGAATAATTCTAATCTCAGAAAAAGTCAATAGTAAGAAATACCTTTAGCCACTATTGACCAGGAAAAGCTAAGATAGTAGTATCTGTAAATCCGTGGGCGGAGCCATGAGTAAGGGAAATCTGAGAGACGTCATTGTCAATAGGTTGAAATCCAAGGGCTTGAGAGTAACGCCCCAGCGGTTTGCTGTTTATGCCAATCTCTGCTCCCGCAGGGATCACCCCACAGTGGAGCAAATTCTTAAGGATCTGAATCAGGATTTTCCCATCTCTTCTCAAGCGACGGTTTATACTTCCCTCCAAGCACTGCGCAAAGTTGGCTTAGTGAAAGAAGTGTTGTTAGAAGAGGGGGTATCCCGTTACGATGCCAACGTAGAACCCCACCATCACTTCCACTGTCGTCAGTGCGGTAGCATAAAAGATGTACCTTGGGATACCTTTGATAGTTTTAACCTGGAACGGTTACCCTATTTAGCAGAGAGCTATGAAGTGACGATTCGGGGTTTGTGCGATCGCTGTACAGGAAATAATTAATCGAATATAATCTTGACAAGAAAAGAGTAGTAGCAATGAATGTATCCCTAGCCCCTGAACTTGAACAGTTTGTGAATGCAAAAATCTCCAGCGGTTTGTATCGCGATGCTAGCGAAGTCATCAGCACCGCACTGCACATGATGAACGAGCAGGAGCATTTTACCCACCTTGAACAAGATTGGTTACGTTCGGAAATTGACATCGGCTGGCAAGAGGCAGAACTTGGTATATTTGTTGAGTGTACCCCAGAAACTATTATGGCCAAGGCCAGCTCCCTGGACTTGGTGCAAACTGATGAGTAAGTATTCCTTGACACGACAGGCAGAGGCCGATATGGTCGGTATTGCCCGCTATACCCGACGGCAATGGAATGAAACCCAGGAGGAAAAATATATTCAAGAACTTTTCGAGGCTTTAGCTCAAATTGCCAACAATCCAGGAATAGGCCGCCAGTATAATAAATTAAAACCGGGACTGCGGATTAAAACGTACAAGAAGTTGCATTATATTTGTTATCGTGTGATGGAGGATCAAGTTGAGATTCTAAGGATATTACACGCAAAACAAAATATACAGCAGCAGATTGCAAAACTCCGCTAAGAAGCTCTGATTCATTGTTTTTGCATTTTCATCGACTTCTTCATTGTTGACAAAAAAGCTTTAATTGCCTCGGGACTAGGTTCAGTTTTCTGCCATGCAGAACGTTGGCTAAGACGATGGCACCAACCTTGCAGTTGGGGATACTCCTCCAGGGTAATACCCAGACTGGGTAACCGGGTAACTACAGTTCCAGCCACAATATCTCCCAGTGAAACAGAATTGCTGCCAAAATAAGGGTTATCTCCTAAATGACTCTCAAAAAATGCCAATACAGTAGCTATCTTTTGCCGTGACTGTTCCAGCCTTTCTTCGGAATGTTCCCCAATACCCATTACTTGTTGAATTAGGGGCATTATTCCTGGAACCAGTTCGTTAACTGTTATCATTTCTACCATGCGCACCACCGCTAAATTTTGAGGTTCTCGCGGTAACAGTGCTGGTTCTGGATATTTGGCCTCCAAATAATCTAAAATTGCCAGAGACTCCACTACCTTAAAGTCATCATCTACCAAAACAGGGACGTGATGAAAGGGGTTGATAGCCAGAAAATCGGGCTGCATTTGCTCCCCATCTAATTTGAAGCGAATTTCCTCAAATTCAATTTCTTTTTCTAAGAGTGTAATCCAGACGCGACGAGTATTCCAGGAAATAGCGTGATTGTAAAATTTTAACATTTTGCATTTGTTGTTGTTTAACCCATTATACATTATAATAGAGAAATGAACCAATTACCTTTTGTGCAAGTTGATGTTTTCACGTCCCGTCCTTTTCGCGGTAACCCCCTGGCTGTAATTCTAAATGCAGACAGACTTACTCAAGAGGAAATGCAGGGTATTGCTCACTGGACAAACCTTTCCGAAACTGCCTTTATCTGTTCCTCTACCATAGCTGACTATCGCTTAAGAATTTTCACTCCCGAACGAGAATTACCCTTTGCAGGACATCCTACCATTGGTTCCGCTCACGCTGTCAGGGAAGGAGGTATTCTGAGTAAGAAGAGGACAGATTTTACTCAGGAGTGTGGTGCGGGAGTGATACCTTTGAGAGTAGATAAAGAAGGGAATATTTACGCTCGCGTTCCAAGACCTAAGCTACTGGATATTCAAATTGAACTGAAAGAGCTAAGTCAAGCTATCCCTGCTAACAATATTATAGAACCCATATCCATTGACGTTGGACCTATTTGGTTAGTTGCTCGTCTCGAAACACCAGAATTAGTAAATTCACTTCAGGTTAATTTTTCTGAATTAACAACCTTGAGTAATGCAGCTGGTATTGTAGGAGTTACTGTCTATGGTTTTAACCAAGATGGTACAATACAAGTGCGTTCCTTTGCCCCAGTTTTAGGAGTGAACGAAGATCCAGTCTGCGGTAGCGGAAATGCAGCAGTAGCAGCCCATATTAAAGCCACAAACCAGAGAGAATATGTAGGAGACACCTATACAGCATATCAAGGAGAAGCTTTGGGAAGAAATGGTAAAGTGAAAGTGTGTTTTGAAGGAGATGACATTCTTATTGGTGGCACAGCAATTACTGTCATTAATGGTAACATTTCCCCATAACCCCTATCTCTTCTACTCTCTCCGCGCCTCTGTGCCTCTGCGTGAAACATCACCATTAAATAATCATGAAACTCATCTTATATAGCAAACCCGGTTGTCACCTCTGTGAAGGATTGGAAGAAAAATTAAGACAAATGGAAAACTTAGCCATAGAATTGGAGATAAGAGATATAACCACAAGAGAGGATTGGTTTGCAGCCTATGAATACGAAGTGCCAGTATTAACCCTCCGGCATCGCGGATGGCGGAGGGGAGACAGGGAAGAAATCTTACCTCGTCCCAACCCCCGCGCTTCTGTACTACTATTGGAACGAATGTTACAAAAATATGTGTAACAACATATATCAAGCTACAAACAGGTACCAGAGAGGTTTCCATGAAGCTGCGCGAGTTATTGGTCAAAGTTGACACCATAGTCCAAATACCCGAACACCCCGCACTAGAAGTAGAAGCGCAAGGCATTCAAACTAATTCCCAGGAATGCGGTCCAGGAGATTTATTTATCGGTATACCGGGAACCCGGGTAGACGGAGGGGAGTTTTGGCAAAGTGCCATGGCTAAAGGTGCGATCGCCGCCCTCATAACTCCCTCTTCAGCAGCTAAATGCCCCCCAAAACCAGATAGCTGCGTCATTCTCACCCCAGATCCCATAGCTACCTGTGCAGCAGTAGCAGGAGCGTTCTTCAATTATCCGGCCCAACAATTAAAATTAATCGGTGTTACGGGAACCAATGGTAAAACCACCACCACTCATTTAATCGAATTTTTCCTCACTAATGCTCAATTACCAACAGCCCTCCTGGGAACTCTCTACACTCGTTGGCCTGGTTTTGCCCAAACTGCCCTCCACACTACCCCTTTCGCCCTCCAGTTGCAAGAACAGCTGGCAGCAGCTTTCAAAGCAGGTAGTGAATTTGCGGTCATGGAAGTCTCCTCCCACGCTTTAGCCCAAAGACGGGTACTGGGTTGTCCTTTTGAAGTGGGGGTCTTTACCAATTTAACTCAAGATCACCTAGACTACCATCACAATATGGAAGATTACTTCGCTGCTAAAGCCCAGTTATTCAGTCCAGAATATCTGAAAACCCGCGCTATAATTAATCAAGATGATCTCTATGGGAAGCGTTTACTGAAAAATCTCAGTAGAGATCAGGTTTGGAGTTATAGTATCAACGACTCCAAGGCGGATCTCTGGACTTCTAACCTTATTTACGAACCCACGGGAGTAAAAGGAATATTGCACTCTCCTACAGGAGCCGCACCTTTTAGTTCCCCATTAGTAGGTCAATTCAATTTAGCTAATCTTTTGGCAGCGGTAGGAACTGTTTTGCATTTTGGGTTAGATTTAGAGTCTATATTAACCAACTTACCCAACTTTTCCGGCGTTCCTGGGAGAATGGAACGGGTGCAAATTAGTCCGAAACAGGATATTAGTGTGATTGTGGATTATGCCCATACCCCAGATAGTTTAGATAATTTGCTCAGAGCATCCCGCCCCTTTATTTCGGGTAAAATGATATGCGTTTTTGGTTGTGGAGGGGATCGCGATCGCACCAAACGTCCTTTGATGGGTAAAATAGCAGCAGAATTAGCTGATATAGTGATAGTTACTTCCGATAACCCCCGCACGGAAGACCCAGAAAAGATATGGTCGGATATTGTAGCAGGAATTCCTCCAAATTACAAGCCCATAGTTCTAGGCGATCGCGCTACGGCCATTGAAACTGCTATTCGGAATGCAAAACCAGGAGACGGAGTCTTCATTGCGGGAAAAGGTCATGAAGATTACCAGATTTTGGGGACAGAAAAAATCCACTTTGATGATCGGGAACAAGCGCGAAATGCAATAGCTGCCAGATAGTAGGGTGGGCATTGCCCACCAATTTCCTGTATCTGATGTCTTTTAGTATATAATAAAGGTTATCCTTGATAATCAACATAAATTGTAACATATAATGCCTTTTGACAGTACATGCAAATTCATCGCCGAAAACTTCTCTGAAGATATAGCTACCTGGTTACTAGGAAAACCCGTTACTTTAACCAAGATAGAACCCTCAGAACTTTCCGTAGAACCGATTAGAGCCGATTCCTTAATCCTTCTCGAGTCCAAAAAACAAATATTGCACATAGAATTCCAGGTAGATCCAAAACTTGATGTTCCCTTTCGGGAAGCAGATTATCGCCTGCGATTACATCGAATTTTCCCGGATAAGTCAGTGTGTCAGATAGTGATCTATCTCAGAAAAATTAATTCACCTCTAGTATATCAAGATAAATTCCAGATAGATGGAATGTGTCATCGCTATGAAGTGATAAGATTATGGGAGTGTGACGTGGAACAATTTCTCCACTTACCAGGTTTGTTACCTTTTGCGGTGCTGAGTCGCACCAAAAATCCCAAGGAAACCCTTGCTACTGTTGCAAGCAAAATTGAGACTATTCCTGAAGAGAGAGAAAGGAGCAACATAGCTTCCTCCACAGCTGTTTTAGCTGGGTTATTATATTCTAAAGACGTCATTACCCAAATATTGAGGCAAGATATTATGAAAGAATCCACTATGTATCAAGCAATAAAGGCGGAAGGTTTCCAACAGGGAATGGAACGGGGAATGGAACGGGGAGAGCGATCGCTCCTACTTCGACAGCTCAACCGTCGTTTTGGGGTGGTATCATCAGAGTTAATCTCTCAAATTGAGACTCTACCTTCGTCAAAACTAGAAGACTTGGGGGAAGCTTTGCTCGATTTTAGAGAAGAAGCTGATTTATACTCCTGGTTCCAGTCTCATTAACACGTACCTTAATACCGTAGGTTGGGTAGAGCGCAAGGGTTACCCAACATATATTGGTTGGTTTTGTTGGGTTTCGTTCCCCAACCCAATCTACAGTTTTATGATTATCATTTTTTTACCGATAATCATAATAGTCTGTGCACTCGTTTTCATCTAATCTATGTACATATTCATATGCGTCAAATAGTAATTCAAAATGTTGGATAAAGCTATTTGGGCAGGGTAGGTGTCCTTGTGATGCATTAATGTCGAACACGAGGTCTTTGTAGTCTATCCACCCCCACCACCGCCTCCATCCAACAGCTACGCCCAACTTTATCGCTATTTCATAATCCCACTCCCAGATTTCACCCAAACTTTCCCAGGTTCCACCCAAACTTTCCCAGATACGCCTCTGAACACTAAAACCGAAGCGCCCAGAGGAATATTTCACCCACAACTGGTCTATAGTGCTCAAGTCGGTTGTAAAGTCGGTTAGAAGCACGTATTCAATCAACGAATCATATTCCTCTGGGTCAGCAGCACGTAACATGACTAGGACCAGATCTGTTTCCTCGTTCGCCTCCTTCCACTTCCCCGCTGCTAATAAATCCCTCAACTTAGTATAATCCACCCCCACTTCTGTCAGAAGAGGAACATCTTTAGGAAACAAATCCAACCACGCTTTCACAGAAGATGGACGTTTTTGAGGTGACAAAGTCATCCCTTGAATAATAGCTTCCTCCAACTGGCTACTTATTTCGGGATTATATTTAGTAGGAAGTTTGAGTTTACGCCCAGAATACTTACGCGCTAAGGAAGGAGTAGGAGTTTTAGCTGTCACCAAATAATACAAAGACGCTGCGAGAGTATAAACGTCAATAGTAGGAGCGAGGAGCAACTCCCTCAAATTTACCTCATCCTCATCCTCATCCTCCTCATCTTGTTCCCCTAAAATCTGTTCCCAGGAAGCAAAAGCAATGTTTGCTGCGTGACTCATACTTTGGGTTCCCACATTTTTAGCAATACCAAAATCAATCAAAACAACGTTCCCATTATCTTCCCGGAGCATCATATTCCCTGGATGAGCATCCCGATGAATAATCCCTGCTTCATGACAAACAGTTAAAGCGGAACAAATTTGCTTAATATACTCCACCGCCTTCTCTTCAGACAACTTCCCCTTTTCCTGCACCAGATTATATAAACTATCCCCCGGAATATAATCCATGACGAGACAAGGTAAATCCCCTTCCGTGAAAAAGTCCGTTATCCTCACGATATGACTATGAGGTACTTGACTTAATTGAGCCAGACGTCGCCCTTCCTTCTTAAACCGCTCCAAATACTTCTGATAATTCCCATCATGTTGAAGCTTTGCATTAGGAGTTTTCAAAACAACATAGTACTCCAATTCCAAGTGCCATGCTTTATAGGTAGAGCCGAAACCCCCAGTACCCAACTCCTTTTTAATTTCATAGGGACGATTTTTCAACCTATCCCCTGCTCTAAACACCATTTTGTCTCCTTTTCTCCTCCCTCTGTGTCTCTGCGCCTCTGGGCGAAACACAATCAAAAAATTGCCACAAATCTAGTATACCATGATAATAAAATAAAAACCCCGCCTTTGCGCTGGAGCGAGTCTTCGAGCGGCTACTTGGCGCGAAACAATACCCATGGTGGGCATCGCTCACTCTACGAAGCAGGTAATAAATCTTTAGAAGCCAACCAATCCCGATTAAACAACCGAGACTGATACCTCCCTCCACTATCACACAATATAGTAACAATTGTGTGACCAGGACCCATTTTCTTCGCCAAAGCCACCGCTGCGCCTACATTAATACCTGTAGAACCTCCGAGAAAGAGTCCGTCTTTTTTTAGTAACTGATAAACCACCCCCACGCATAACTTATCATCTATCTGAATAGCGTCGTCTATAGGAACATCTTCCATATTAGCCGTAATGCGACTATTGCCAATTCCTTCTGTAATGGACTTCCCTTCAGATTTCAATGTGCCAGTTTTAACGTAACTATACAATGCACTACCCATGGGATCAGCGACAACGCATTTAATAGCTGGATTTTTCTCCTTCAAAAACAAGGATACCCCAGCAAAAGTACCCCCCGTACCAGTAGAAGTTACCCAACCATCAATTTTATCCTCTGTCTGCTGCCAAATTTCCGCACCAGTTGTCTCGTAATGTGCTCTCCGATTAGCTAAATTATCAAACTGGTTCGCCCAAATAGCATTTTCCATTTCTTCAGCCAAACGCCCGGAAACTTTCACATAGTTGTTGGGGTTCTTATAAGGTACCGCTGGTACAGTGCGAACTTCGGCTCCTAAAGTTCTCAATGCATCCATTTTCTCCTGAGATTGGGTTTCCGGGATAATAATTAGACATTTATAACCCAAGGCATTGCAAATGTGAGCCAGTCCAATTCCTGTATTTCCAGCAGTTCCCTCCACTACCGTACCACCGGGTTTTAGCAAACCCTTCTTTTCTGCATCAGCTATCATGTACAAAGCAGCCCTATCTTTCACCGAACCACCGGGATTGAGAAATTCTGCCTTACCCAAAATTTCACAGCCTGTTTCTTCACTAAAACTATTCAAACGAATTAAAGGTGTATTGCCAATGGTACCAATAAAACCGTCTTTAATATTCATTTATCTATATTTATATATCTATATTTATCATCAACAAGCCAGCTTGTTTAGGAGTAGGGGAGCTGGTGAGTTGGTAAGGGTGTAATGCAGGTGGGAGATATTGTAGTTAAAATACTCCTATCACCCGGTTTCACCCCATCACTCCATCACCCTATCCCCCTATCACCCGACACTACTTGTTCGGTTGTGGAGTCATGCGCAGATAGGGTTTAATTTCATTAACTCCTTTGGGGAATTTCTTCCTCGCTTCTTCAGTGGAAATGGAAGGTACCACCACACAGTCTTCTCCGTCTTTCCAGTTTACTGGAGTAGCCACTTGATGGTGATCCGTCAATTGCAAAGAATCAATTACCCGCAAAATCTCGTCAAAATTCCGCCCAGTGCTGGGAGGATAGGTAATGGTAAGACGCAGTTTTTTGTCCGGATCGATGACAAAGACAGTCCGAACCGTCAAACTAGCGTTAGCCTTCGGGTGGATCATCCCGTAAAGATCCGAAACCTTGCGATCGCCATCTGCCAGAATGGGATAATTGACAGTGGTATTCTGGGTTTCGTCAATATCTGCGATCCAACCTTTGTGAGACTCAGTGTCGTCAACACTCAGAGCGATAGTTTTGACGTTCCGCTTATCGAATTCGGGTTTCAGCTTTGCCACTTCCCCCAACTCAGTGGTACAAACGGGGGTATAATCGGCGGGATGAGAGAAAAGCACTACCCAGCTATCTCCAGCCCACTTGTAGAAGGATATCTCCCCAGCGCTGGAAGCTTGAGTAAAGTCAGGTACAGTATCACCGAGTTGAAGAGCCATAAAAATCTATTTCCTATCAATCTAAAAAAGAGCCACTGTATACTCTGACACAATTCACCCCCTGGGAGTCTCAGATTTTATCTTTTTATCACAATTCGGGAAATCACGAAAAATCAACAACAAATAACCACTTCTGAGATAAAATGAGATAATCAAAAACCAAATTTAACCTTATCGGAAGTTGTTTTGTCCCTGAGGAGGAAAATTAATGAAAAAATTGTCTGCCGTGCTAGCCACCTTGGTCCTGTTCCTAGGTTGCTTAGGTATTGTAGCCCAACCAGAAGCCCAGGCAATGCCATTGACAGAGTTTATGGGGCAATCATCCCCAGTTTTGGGAGCTGTCATCTACCGTAACAAAGCCGATGCTAAACTGGGTACTGAATTCGGTAAAAAAGTGGATCTGAATAACAGCGACGTGCGGGACTTTCGCAAATTCCGAGGCTTCTATCCTAGTTTGGCGGGTAAAATCGTTAAATACTCTCCTTTCGAGAAGGTGGAAGATGTGCTAAACATACCCGGATTGAGTGAAAGTCAGCAAAAACAACTGCAAGCTAATTTGGACAAATTTACCGTTACCCCACCATCGGAAATGTTTAACGGAGAAGACAATCGCTACAATATGGGTGTTTATTAAAAACCCTTGATCAACCTTTTCTTTTAGGGGCACGGCATTGCTGTGCCCGTTATTATTACTATCATTGATTCAGGAAAAAAGCCAACTTGTCTAAATCATCCCTGCCCTCTGAATTTGACGTCCTAGTAGTGGGTGCAGGTGCTGCTGGACTATACGCCTCACTGTGTCTACCAGAGCATTTGCGAGTTTGCTTAATTACCAAAGACACTTTAAAGGTGGGAGCAAGTGATTGGGCCCAAGGAGGTATTGCAGCAGCTATGGACCTCGCCCCAACTGCATCAGGAAGATACAATCAGAGCAGGAGCTGGTCTTTGCGAACCAGAAGCTGTGAAATTTTTGGTGGAAAATGCTCCGGCTGCGATCCAGTCTCTCCTAGAGATGGGAGTGGAATTCGATAGTCATACCGGAAAGTTAGCAATGACTTTAGAAGCAGCTCACTCTCGACCCAGGGTTTTGCATGCAGCGGATACCACAGGTCGAGCTATCATCAGCGTTCTCACAGCCAAAGTTTTAGAGCGTCCGAATATCCAAGTACTTTCTCAAGCATTTGCTTTAAATTTGTGGCTCAATCGGTCAACAGGACATTGTCAAGGTATTAGCCTGCTCTACCAAGGTAAAATAAGCTGGATCGCTGCGAGGGCTGTAATTTTGGCAACTGGGGGCGGCGGTCAAGTATTTGCTCAAACCACCAACCCCACGGTAAGTACAGGGGATGGAGTGGCGATCGCCTTCCGTGGTGGGGCCCTCCTGCGGGATTTGGAATTTGTGCAATTTCATCCCACTGCTTTAAGCAAACCCGGGGCACCGCGCTTTCTCATCAGCGAAGCGGTGCGGGGGGAAGGAGCACATCTCGTAGACGAAAAAGGACATCGCTTTGCTTTTGACTATCACCCAGCGGGGGAATTAGCACCTCGGGATGTAGTCAGTAGAGCAATCTTCAACCACTTGCAAAAAACCGCGAACACTTGCGTTTATCTGGACTTGCGACCTATTCCAGCCCAACGAATTTCCTATCGCTTTCCCAATATTATCCAGGTTTGTCAACAATGGGGTATCAATGTTTTCCAGGAGCGGATTCCTGTTACTCCTGCTGCTCATTATTGGATGGGAGGTATTCTCACCGATACAGCTAATCGTACCTCCATTCCAGGCTTATATGCTATTGGAGAAACTGCTAGTACGGGAGTTCACGGTGCTAATCGCTTGGCTAGTAATTCTTTGTTAGAATGTTTGGTCTATGCTGCTCAATTTTCTCAAATTGAACTCCTAGAATATCCCCACCTGACGGCACCGCCCAGAGAGCGGAAAGAGCAGGAAACAGCTAATTTGGACCATGAAATAGAACAGATTCTAGCCCTGCGGCAACAACTACCCACTCTCATGTGGCAAAGTGCAGGAATTTGTCGGCACCAAGGGGTTTTGGAGCAGGCGATCGCCCAAGTCTCTTCCTGGCGCTCTCAATTGGCTGAGTTTACTGTCACTCACTACTTAAATAAATTAGTAAAGTTTACATATATTAACTATAGTCACGAAGAATTGCGAATTTGTGCCGAGACCCTCAATCTTGTTGACGTGGCCTATTTAATCCTCAGAAGTGCTGCTTTTCGGACTGAAAGTCGTGGTGGTCATTATCGTACCGACTATCCTAAAACTGACCCTCATTGGCAATGCCATACTGTAGTTAATAATAATAACTTACATATGGCATGGGCCCTCTAATGCAAAATATATTTGAAATTCATCTCTCCCTGATAGCCAGACAATGTTGCCAACTCTTTTAAGGTTTGAAGACCAGGATATTGCTGTCCTTGGATCTCCCAAGTGGGGTAAGATTTAATCCCTACTTGGTTACACAGCTGAGGCTGGGCTGCCTTACCTTGGGGAGCGCATTCGATATAATTAATTTCTTGGAGGGCTTTTTTACCGAAGAGCTGTTTTTGCTCGTAACAGTGAGGACACCAGTAAGCGCCGTACATTTTCGCTCCCACAGAGGTAAGATGTTTCGCTAAAGCTATTTCTGCTGCTCCTGATTTCGTTGTAATATCCCAACCATAGGGTGCTTCAGGCTGAGTTTTTGCTTTGGGTATGACAGTTATATCTGCGATGGGTTGCCATTGAGTAGCATTTATTGCTAAAGTACCCACTAGAGTAACCATGGCTACGATAATCCCAGTAAAGAAAATTTGACCTATGTCTTCCCAGTCATTACCGAAAATAGTTAGCATCAAGAGACTGAGGCAAAATATAGCAGAACCTATGCAGTAATAACAGACGATGTTCAGCTCAGAAAACAAAATGTACATGAGATAACCGCTGAAAACTGCCATAGAGGTAGCCCCAATCAACAGTAGTAACCAAGTGGAGTTTTCTAGTTGGGTTCTGAATCTTTTGTTATTCTCAGATTTAACAAGTAAAGGAGCGAGGGAAACAGTAGCCATACCAGTATATGCTAGAGAGCCAAACAGGCTGAGGGGCAAACCGAAAACAGAAGCATAACGACTGTCTAAAACACTGTTACAACCAGCAGTAGCCACCGCGTCGGCGCTACAAACTACCTGTCCCCCAGTCAATTTTGTCCAAGTTAGATAGGCGGTGAGCAAGGCACCTACAATAGCGATCGCCCCTATTAAAGGGCGAGACCAACGATAAATCCAGGGTTGAGAACGTCTGCGTATCATAATTGTCTATTTTAATTACTTATAGCAGGGGAAGTATTAGCTGCTTCCACCAATTGGGAGACTCGCAGGGGATCAATTGGTTCTGTTAAGTCCCCTCCCCGTTTGAGAGAACTAGCAACAATGGCTCCATCTGCTGTTTCCATGAGCTGACCGATATTTTCCCAGTCCGCGCCGCTGCCTATAAACACCGGAGTCTCCCCAGCTGCGGCTGTGGCTAATTCTAAATCTTCTCTGGTGGGAGGGCTGCCTGTTGCCAAACCAGATATAATTACCCCATCTGCTAAACCCCTTCCGATGGTATCTTGGACTGCTATAGTTAGGCTTTGGTTGGCTAGAGGGCGGGCGTGTTTCACCAGTACATCTGCTAAAATTGCCACATCGCTACCCAGTTCCCGGCGATAGCGCAGCAATTGATTGGCTCTGCCTTCAATCAAACCCTGATCTGTAGCCATTACCCCGGTGAGGACATTAACCCTAATGAACGCAGCCCCAACGCAGTCTGCGATCGCCATGGCACTGCAACCATCATTGCGCAACACATTGATTCCGATGGGCACAGTTACTAGATTAAAGATGCGATCCACAATTAAAGTCATGGCGCTCACTACTGCTGGATCTACTCTCTCTTTTGTAAAAGGAGCGTCAAAAAAATTTTCTACTATAATCCCATTTACACCCCCTGCTGCCAAGGCAGTTGCTTCTTGTTCTGCCCTCTCGATTACTGCTTTTAAGTTTCCTCCCCAACGGGCTGATGCGGGTAAGGGTAAAAGATGAACGACGCCGATTATGGGCTTGGTTGTGTTAAAAATTCTCTCTATGTCCACTTAGTCTACTCAATACCTTGACAGTAACCACTTATCAGGGTTATAAGATTTCCATTTTACTTTATTGCGCCTCACTTGTCATTGGTTTGGAGATCTGTTACATTTTTGGCACAATTATAATAAAATTATAGGGCGGGGAGATTGAACCTCTGGCTACGTTGGAGCAATCCTGCTTAAGTTTTGCCCGCCTTGGTGTCCAGTGTCAACTTCATCAGGGAATTATTTATGACAGGGAAGCCAACAATTGCTATTTCTCACTTAGGGTGCGAAAAAAATCGCATTGATTCAGAACACATGCTGGGTTTGCTGGCGAACGCAGGCTATCCTGTGGATGGGAATGAAGAATTAGCAGATTATGTCATAGTTAATACCTGTAGTTTTATTCAAGCTGCCCGAGAAGAGTCGGTGCGGCGAATGGTAGAATTGGCAGAAGCCAACAAGAAAATCGTTATTGCTGGGTGTATGGCGCAGCACTTCCAAGAACAACTGCTGGAAGAGTTACCGGAAGCGGTAGCTCTGGTGGGAACGGGAGATTACCAAAACATTGTCCAAACCATCCAACGAGTGGAAGCTGGAGAAAGGGTTAAAGAGATTTCTGCCCTACCTACTTATATTGCTGACGAATCCACCCCCCGCTATCGCACCACTAACGAAGCAGTAGCTTACTTGAGGGTAGCTGAGGGGTGCGATTATGGCTGCTCTTTTTGCATTATTCCTAAGCTGAGAGGGAAACAGCGCTCCCGCCCTATTGAGTCCATTGTAGCAGAAGCAGAGCAGCTGGCAGCTCAGGGAGTGGAAGAAATAATTCTCATCTCCCAGATTACTACCAATTACGGTTTGGATTTGTACGGGGAGCCAAAATTAGCAGAATTACTGCTCCAGTTGGGTAAAGTGGATGTGCCTTGGATTCGCATTCACTACGCTTATCCTACTGGATTGACTGACAAAGTTCTAACTGCTATTAGGGAAACTCCTAACATCATTCCCTATCTGGATTTACCTCTCCAGCACTCTCACCCGGAAATTCTCAGGAGCATGAATCGTCCGGCGTCGGCGCGGGTTAATGATCAGATTATTGAAAAAATCAAACAAATATTGCCAGGCGCCATTTTGCGCACCACATTTATTGTGGGTTTTCCAGGAGAAACAAACCAACATTTCCAACATCTGTTACAATTTGTAAAGAGGCACGAATTTGATCATGTAGGAGTCTTTACCTTCTCCTCGGAGGATGAGACAGCTGCATCTAGTCTGCCGAATCCAGTTCCCCAAACTATCATGGATCAACGTCGAGATACCTTGATGGCAGTCCAACAACCAATCGCAGCTCGGAAAAACCAAGCTATGGTGGGAAAAACCGTAAGTGTGCTAATCGAGCAGGGAAATCCTCAAACAGGGGAGGCCATCGGTCGTAGCCATCGCTTTGCCCCTGAGGTAGATGGGTTGATTTATGTTAAAGGTGGTGCGGAATATTTGGCTTCAATCGTGTCAGTGAAAATTACGGCTGCTGACGTTTATGATTTAAAAGGTGAAGTAGTGACGTAATATTAAGTCTAACAACTGAAGCAAAGACAAAGTAAAGGAAGAAAAAATAACTAATGACAATTTCCTTCGACAGCTTAGGACTATCCGAAGAGCGGGTTGCACAACTAGAATCTTTAGGTTTTGAGACTCCCACTTCTATTCAAGCCCAGGCAATTCCCCATATTTTAGAGGGGCGAGATATAGTAGGTCAATCCCAAACGGGAACTGGGAAAACAGCAGCCTATTCTTTACCCATCTTAGAACAGATAGATATCGAGAATCGTGGGGTACAAGCACTGATTCTGACCCCAACTCGGGAGTTAGCGCAACAAGTAACCCCAGGACGAATTATTGATCTGTTGGACAGGGGTCAGTTAAATTTAGAGCAGTTGCGTTGGGCAGTGTTGGATGAAGCCGATGAAATGTTGAGCATGGGCTTTATCGACGATGTGAAGACAATTCTCTCCCAAACCCCTAGCGATCGCCAAACCTCTTGTTTCTCCGCGACTATGCCCTGGGCGATTCGGGAGTTGGTAGACCAATTTTTATCTGATCCGGTTACGGTGACGGTAGCTAAACAAAAAGCAGCTCCTGCCAAAATAGATCAGCATGTCTATATGGTGCCTCGGGGCTGGTCCAAGCTGAAAGTGCTCCAACCGATTTTAGAAGGAGAAAATCTGGAATCGGCGCTTATTTTTGTCCGCACTAAGCAAACCGCTGCTGAATTAACTTCTAAGTTACAGGAAGGGGGTCAAAGTGCAGATGAGTATCACGGTAACCTTTCCCAAATACAACGGGAACGACTGGTACACCGCTTTCGGGAAGGGAAAATTCGGTTGGTAGTAGCTACGGATATTGCCGCACGGGGTCTGGATGTGCAAAACTTGAGCCACGTGATTAACTTCGACCTGCCAGATAATGCGGAAACTTACATCCACCGCATCGGTCGCACAGGTCGCGCTGGGAAGACGGGAAAGGCAATCTCTTTGATTCAACCTATGGATCGCCGCATGCTGCGGCAAATTGAGCGGCGGGTACGGCAAAGTCTCAAGGTCTGTAAAATTCCTAGTCGCGCCGAAGTGGAAGCCAAACGACTGGCTAAATTGCAAGCACAAATTCAGGAAACTTTGACGGGAGAAAGGATGGCATCATTCCTTCCCTTGGTAAATAAGTTAGGTGATGAATATGATGCTCATGCCATTGCAGCTGCTGCCTTACAAATGGTTTATGACCAAAATTGCCCCAGCTGGATGAAAACTGATTGGGAAGTTCCCGGCTCCACAGTACCTAAACCAATTAAGCGTAAGTTTAATCGGTCCCCAGGGAAGCCAGTGGTACATCAGTTGCGCTAAATCACGTACCATGAAAATTACCAGTGTTAAGTAATAAATCATGCAACATTATCACTGGTAATTTAATTATCATAAATCATCCCCTGACGGATAAATCAAAGTGGTTCTGAGTCTTTCTACCCCAAATTTAACCCATAACTGGCCTGGTTTAATCGAGGCTTATCGCTCTTTTCTCCCCGTGAGTAGTTCTACCCCAGTGGTGACTCTGCTGGAAGGGAATACTCCTCTCATACCTGTTCCGGTTATCGCCAGTAAGGTGGGTCGGGGGGTTAAGGTGTACGTTAAATTCGACGGGCTGAACCCCACCGGCAGTTTTAAGGACAGGGGTATGACTCTGGCGATTTCTAAGGCGAAGGAAGAGGGGGCTGAGGCGGTAATTTGTGCTAGTACGGGGAATACTTCAGCTTCGGCAGCAGCTTACGCCAGCCGTGCAGGAATGCAGGCTTTTGTTATTATTCCCAAAGGCTATGTAGCTCTAGGTAAATTAGCTCAGGCTTTGCTTTATGGAGCACAGGTGATTGCTATTCAGGGTAACTTTGACACTGCTTTACAAATTGTCCGGGATATATCTGCTAATTATCCAGTCACTTTGGTCAATTCCGTTAATCCCTATCGTTTAGAAGGGCAAAAAACTGGGGCTTTTGAGATTGTGGATAGTTTGGAGGATACACCGGATTGGTTGTGCATTCCTGTGGGCAATGCGGGGAATATTTCTGCCTATTGGATGGGATTTTGTCAATACCGAGAGGCAGGGAAGTGCCGTCGCCTCCCCAAAATGATGGGTTTTCAAGCTGCTGGGGCGGCTCCTTTAGTACAGGGAAAACCTGTTGCTGCACCAGAAACTATTGCTACGGCAATCCGCATTGGGAACCCGGCGAGTTGGGATAAGGCGATCGCAGCAGCTAATGCTAGTAAAGGGGAATTTAATTCGGTTACGGACGAAGATATTTTAGCAGCTTATCGCTTATTGGCCTCCCAAGAAGGGATTTTCTGCGAACCTGCTAGTGCTATTTCTGTTGCAGGTTTGTTACAGCTGAAGGAGAGGGTTCCCTCTGGTGCTACGGTGGTGTGTGTGGTTACTGGGAATGGACTGAAAGACCCTGATTGTGCTATTAAACATAGTAATAATGGGGTGACCTCCTCTGTTGCGCCTGATTTGGATGCTGTGGCTAAGGTTATGGGATTTTGATTGTGTTTCACGCAGAGGCGCTCGAACGCCGGGGAGGTTTTCATCAAAGATCTGGGGTTTGAAACCCCGTTCTTTAGGACGATTTTTGCGGTATAGCGACTCTTTTAAAAGATGAGCAGAAATACCTACTGAGAAGGATTTACGATTTAAGTCTTCTTTGCTACAATAGAAGTGTGGTAAAAACCAAACCACATCTTTTACAAATTCAATTAAGGCGGCAGGGCTTGCCGTGTCAGTCTGTGGAGCGAGCGTCAGACCCGATAGACTTTGCTCTAAAGGGCAGTTGCGAAATACCCCCGCCCGCCATCGATGATGCCGGGCGGGGGACAGAAGCAGAAACCCACCCACCCCTACCCCCTCCCAGGAGGGGGACCAAGGGGGTGGGTTGGGAATCTCGCCCCTTTAGCGTAAGCGGAGGGGGGAGAGGATGTCAATTTATGATACTATTGTGGTAGACTAGATTTGTGGCAATTTTTTGATTGTGTTTCGCCCACACAAAGGCGCAAAGAGAAGAGGAGGAGAAAAAATGGTGTTTAGAGCAGGGGATAGGTTGACAAATCGTCCCTATGAAATTAAAAAGGAAGTAGGGATGGATTATACTAGCTTGCGGGATTTATTAGCAGCGGGGAAGTGGAAAAAGGCGAACTGGGAAACAGGTCAGGTCATATTACGTGCTGCTAACCGAGAGAAAGAAGGTTGGTTGAGATATGAAGACATAGAAAAGTTTCCCAAAACCGACTTTCGCACTATGGACGATTTGTGGGTGGAATATTCCTCTGGGTGCTTCGGTTTTAGCGTTCAGAAGCGTATCTGGGAAAAATTGGGTGGAACCAAGGAGTGGGATGATGGAATAGCGAAAAATTGGGGTGTAGCTATTGGGTGGAGACGAGAAGAGTCATGGATAAACTACAAACGTATGTAGATTTTTTCATAATAGTAATAATTTTACTAACTATAGTGAATCACTATGGGAAGGATATCGCTTAGTTAACCGCAGAGGAACTTAACCGTTTATTTGCAGCGTTCGCCCCCCAACGCTCGTCGTCTCTTGGAAGCACTAGAGCAGTCTCAATAGTGGGATAAGGAAGAACCACCTTCCCCTCATACTTTAGAAGAACTGTCCTCGGAGTTGGGTATTGAAAGATAAGAGAAAAAAAACAAAACCCAATCTTTCCAGGTTACCAAAATTAGAGATACCTTCTCGATATCCTCTTTTCACCAACCGTTTTCGGGAAGATTGTCGTTGGTGGCACAGAACCGACAAACAAAAAGCCGATAAAGTATTCGATCTCGTCACAGCAGTCATGAAAGACCCCTTCCACGGTGTCGGATACTTTCCTACTAACTGCTTGTTACAAGGAACGGTAATATGGTAGCAATAATTAGATTGAAAAAAAGAGGTTTACGAGACGTGGGTTTATGCTATAGTAGATTTTTTTGATTAAACCACAGAAGAGCAGAGGGCGCAGAGAATGATAACTACTGAACTAGCTACTCTAGCAACTGATATAATGAGCAAAAGTGGCTGCGAATATGGAGATATCAGGTTATGCAGCTATCGAACTCAAAACCTGACGGCACGGGATCGCTCCCTAACTAACCTTTCTGATAACGTCAGTTCCGGTTTCGGGGTGCGAGTACTGAAAGACGGGGCTTGGGGTTTTGCAGCTAGTTACAGCTTGACAGCAGCTGAGGTAAAGAGAATAGTTGCTTTAGCTCTAGAAACCGCCAAAGGTAGTGGTCTCTCGAACCAAGAACCAGTGCGGTTAGTTCCTGTCCCAGCCTATCAAGATAAGTATACCACACCCATAAAAATTAACCCTTTTGAAGTCTCTATAGAAGAGAAAGCCGAGTTGCTCCTACATATTAACGAGAAGTTGTTGGCTTTTGGGGAACGGGGGATTAAAAAAGCTTATTCCTTCCTGCGGTTAGGGAAGGAAGACAAGACTTTTGCTTCTACAGAAGGTTCCCTCATAGAACAGATAATATACCGCAGTTATCCCGGGTTTGGTTGCACAGCTTTGGGAAACGGAGACGCTCAAAGTCGCAGTTACGAACGTCCTCCTTTAAACTTAGGTTACGAACATATTGACAAGTCCGATTTATTAGCTAATGTAAATAGGGTAGCCGAAGAAGCCATCGAAAAAGTCCGAGCACCAGACGGTCCTAATAATATACACAGTAATATTATTCTCCAACCCACGAACCTATGGCTCACGATCCACGAGTCCGTAGGACACCCCACAGAACTAGACCGGGTTTACGGTTATGAAGCCAACTTTGCTGGAACTAGCTTTGCCACAACAGAGAAATTGGGTAAATTGCAATATGGGGCACCCTGGATTAATTTGGTAGCCGATCGCACTCAACCAGGGGGACGAGGAACCACAGGTTATGATGATGAAGGAGTGAAAGCACAACGGTGGTATGTGGTGAAAGAGGGGATATTAGTAGATTATCTCACTGATAGAGAGACTGCCTATCGTTTAGGTAGAGGAAGTAGCAACGGTAGTGCTTATGCTGATAATTGGTCTAGTCCACCTATGGTGCGCATTCCTAATTTGGGGTTAGAACCAGGAGTTCCAGGAGGGAGTCATACTGCTACTTTAGAGGAGATGATTGCTGATACAGAAGAGGGGATTTTAATCGACGGTATGGGGAGCTTTTCTATCGACCAACAGCGACGCAACTTCCAGTTTGGCGGGGATGCTTTTTGGCAGGTTAAAAAGGATAAAGTGGTGGGGATGTTGAAGAATGTTACTTATCATAGCAATACTGTTGATTTTTGGAACAGTGTCGATGCCATCGGCCCTAGGACAGAGTTGCAACAGTGTGGTACTAATATGTGTGGTAAAGGGGAACCTATGCAACTAGCCCAAATGACCCATGGTTGTGTACCTGTGCGGGTGAGGGATATTAAAATTGGTCTATCCTCATAACCTTACCATAAAATTACTCTAAACTTAATAATTTATTAAGTGCCACTACAGAAACCAACACCCTAAATATTACTTAAAAAGAGTAAACTTTACCATCCATTAGCAGTCGTGTAATACCCTTACCTTGGAGATGAGAAGAAGTTTTCGCAAACATTTCCCCATCGGGAACTTTAATTACCCGTTGGGAACGATTGGAAAAACGTCGGGCTACCTTGTGGTTCTCAAAAATAGGCAGGGTTTTCTGCTGCACTTCTTTTGGAGGTATTCTTCCCAGATCACCAAATTCTTTTAGGGGTCGGACGATTAATTCTGCCCTGCGGTCAATAACCACATAGCAAATATTGGGAAAGGTTGCTTTCCCTAAGGGCAAAACTTGAAAATCAGACTTACTAAGTTGGGGGAGGGGTTCTTCTTCCCAGTCGTCCTCGTCGCTATCTTCTAAATCCTCTTCATCTTCGTTCAAATCCCCCAAATCTTCCCCAAGTAGCTCCTGGAGTGCCGCCACATCTACCATAGGTCCATCCTCATCCTCTTTGGTATCTTCGTTCTTTCCAGAAAACAAATTGAGCTGCTTTGCCGCAGTAACTGTATTGACTGGTTGTGGTTTGGCCTTCTCTTGTAGGATTGGAGTTTCAGTTTTCTTTTTCTGGGAACGGGAGCGGCGCCGACGAGTGGCTGGTAACTCACTTTTCTCAGTTGAGGTATCTGATTCGTCTCCAGGAACGGGGGTAATACGGCGATTGTTCCGCTTTTGCTGAATTAATTCATCGTACTCCAAATCAGACAAGTTAGTCTTGAGAAAACGGCTAATAGTGGAGCTACTGACCTGATACAGCTCTGCTAGAGTTGAGGTTGTTTCTCCTGAGGTGCGATAAAGCTGTATAATCCTTTCTTTGTCTTCATCAGATAATTTTCTTGGCATGGTTTAATCAATAACCCCCAACTCAGCCCAATCGTAGTTACAAGAACAGCTTCTTCTATTAGATTGGATTTTTGTCATTTTGACGCAGGATAATTTTCCCAGAGCGCGCCTCTCAACTGCGAAATAACCTGGAATATTGGGTTTCATGGCTCATACTTGCTAATGCCAAGCCCCAACTGCAACATCGATTTGACCGCTCTAATGAGTCAAAAATGGTGTCCTGTGCTATTTTGATGGGAGTACTGTTGGATTAGAGGAACTGGTGTTTAAGCCAGTTGCCCCCATCCTTAGAACCGTACCGTATCTACGCTCATATGGCTCCCCAGTTTCATCGCTGTTAAGCAGCTCTGCCTCGTTTGCCATCTTTAATCCGTTCCTTATGCACTTCTTGATGTTGATGACATTCTCGGTGTAAGGCAACACAATTCTTGGGTTTCCAGTTGTTATGGTCTCTATTGATGTGGTGTAATTCCACTATGTCACCCGGCCAGAACAGTTTGTTACAATGCGTACATTTCATCTTTTGCCGTTTCATCGTATTTCCGGTATAGCTGCCTTCATATTTCTTTGACTCTCGGTTTACCCAATAAATCAAATTTCCGTCATATGGACTTGCAGCTCCTTTAACCATTACATGTGAATTCACTCTGTGAGGTACCGAAGGGAAGGCTAAATGGATTTGGGAATCCGTCAGTATTCTTTTGGCAGCCCTTTTGACTTTACCTCCAGAACCTTTCAGTTGCGCTGCTTTGGCATTAGCTATTCGCCCAGACTTCTTGCGGGACAACAATTTAGTTATCTCTTTTTCTTTTGCTTTTACCTTATCCCGTCGCAGTTTCTTCCATAGCCAATGGTTTAAAAACCACAAGCTATGTTTCCCCATGTCACAGAACTTATGATAGTTCCGCCATCCTCGGACTTTTGACCCTATCATTTTTAGACGAGTCTCTGTGTCCTTTTTCCCGCCAGATTTATCTGGCGTCCCAGTATTTCTCCAGGTCTTCTTAACCTCTTCTTTAATTTCTTTGTATGAATTTGAATGTGGTGTAGATTTAAATCTTCCTTTGGAATCTACTTTAAAGTGCCATCCCAGAAAATCAAATCCATCCATAGCTTTACTCATCTTAGTCTTAGCTTCATTAATTTGTAAGCCTCTTTGCGCTAATCATTCGTCTATGTTACGCCGTAGCTTCTGGATATCAGCTCCGGGTTTACAAATAAATATGGCGTCGTCAGCATACCTGATGCCCCTTACACCTTTTCCGTTTCTCCCATATTTCTTCTGGGAGTACTGGTCTGACCCTAGGTTCTCAAATCCATCTAGGGCAATGTTTGCTAGTAAAGGTGAAATGACACCTCCTTGTGGGGTGCCTTCTTCACTAGAGGGACATTCTCCCTTAACACCTGCTCTTATTGCTTTCTTCAATCCATTTATGCCTTCTTTGGGATAAGACTACTCCTTTCAGAATCGCCTTATGGTTTATCTTATCGAAGCACTTACTGATATCCGTTTCCAGAACCAATTTGTCCTTCCCGTTTACTTCGCTATTCAAGTTATTGAATATTAACTTTTGAGCATCATGGGCAGAGCGTCCGGGCCTAAACCCATAGCTCCTTTCTCCCGCTGTGGCCTCATAGGCAGGCTCTGCCGCATATTTCAGCAAGCCTTGCCAAGCCCTATCGGCTATCGTTGGGATACCCAATCCTCTGGTTTTCCCATTGGATTTAGGAATATTAACCCTTCGGAGCTTCTGATGCTGCCATTTCTCCCATTTCTGGTGCAGTTTCTGACATAGAGCTAACCGCTCTTTGGTTGAGAGTGCAGTTTTCCCATCCACTCCGACAGTTTTCTTCCCAGTGTTAAGTTGGGTTACCTGACGTACGGCTAACGCTTTGGCTGCCCGGCTGCGTAATAACAACCTTTGCAAGCGTTTGACCTTGGCTTTATTACCGTTCTTTTGAGCTTTGAAGATAGCCCGCTGTAAACGAAATACTTGCCTATGGAATTTCTTCCATGGCAAATCTTTCCAGACATCGTCTGCTTTCTTCCTTACCTTCAGCTTGGATGTCCAAACCTTCAGTATGGCTTCTAACAGCGGTATTGAATTGATTTTCGTACTGATATTCACAACTGGTTACCTTTTCTAATGAAACCCGGCGGCAATTACGCCGCAACAACCCTCGCTTTGACCATAAGACTATTGTCATTTAGCCTCCACTATTTACAACAACATCGACCAGGGTTTATACCCATGTTGTTAGAAGTCCAGCGAGTTTCTACTCGTTCCGAATGAACTATTGATATGGACCCTTGGAACTCATCTATTGACCCATGACCATCTCAGGAGTGTAAGTGATTAATTACTTCCTTACGAGCATCTTTTCGGTCTCTCTTCTGCTGTTGAAACGGTTATAGCAGTGTCCTCTTTCAGGTCTGGTCAGGTCGAAGGAGTATGTTACCATACTCCAGCTCCTTTTCAAAACCGTGCTTGCAACTTTCACCCCCGGCATTGATTAATGGCGGGGGCTCCTGCAAACTGTGGATGACTAATCCTTTGACAAATTCCTGCTATCATATTTGGTACTGCTTACACAGGTCAGATAGATTTTCTTGGCCTTTCCTTCCTTAGTTGTTGTTTCCCGGCAACCCCTTTATAAGGTTCTTTGCCATATCTGTATTCCGTCCTAAGTCTGGTCTCGTTTGCTGCGGGCAATTGTTTCCGCTGTTACCAGCTTTCGTTTCGTTCCCGCGTCCTATCCGTCGTTCCCGATAGAGTTTGCTAGACTCCCTCCTGGTTACCAACCCAGGTGGTTACCGACGTTTTTCGTCGTTCTAAATCCAGAATTGTTTTGAGCATTTAGGTCTCACCAGTTCGCCTGCGGGTCACACCCCAGGGAAGCCCGTATCGAAAAAATAACCGGGCGGGTATATCTTCTTGTTTGGCACTGTGTGCTGACCATTTCTGGCCCACCTCCATGTTAGACGCTTTTAACGGTGATTCACTTACTGCCCCCGGCATTGATTAATGGCGGGGGCCGGGGGCGGCTTTAGCCTCTAACGACTCGCCCGTTTTTCACATGGTTCACTTAAGTTATTCCGGTATTCTCCCCATTAGCGCCAGTGTGGTTATCCACCGCTTGTTTACCTCTGATTGCGCCCTGTTTCCAGCTTCACTCCGGGTGACAAACCCTCGGTGTGGAAAGAAGCTCACAGAGGCACAGAGGCGCAGAGGATAGCACGGTATGGATGAGCGCTTCAAACGCCTGTTTATAAATCCTCCGTGCC
>JACONB010000018.1 GCA_014323965.1 Prochloron sp. SP5CPC1
CGACGCAGCGCTAACAAGGCAAAAGCGAAAATGGAAAAGGAAAAAAGATAACACATCCCTCCACAATCATTATTAATGGATGCATTTTGATTTTAAGTAGTGATTGTGGAATTTTTAATAAATATATTGAAAATATTAGATCATATCAAATCTGACTTGATAATTTTTTGAATTATTTTTTAGATTTATAATTATTATAGATTTTCCGGTTTCTTCGAGGCTCACCAAAACTTACCCCCCACTACCCCTATTGATTTGGACGCGCCCTCGGCATCCGCGATGGCGAGGGCAAAGACGCACTGCGTGACGCAATTACGGTTAACAACGGAATCTCTACTGCTAGTTTCAGTATCCGCGTTAATCAGCGTTCATCTGCGGTTTGGAAGTAAAATTAGACAACAAAATGTTAGAAATCAAGATTTGGGATTTTGGGGAACCATTTGATTTAGCCACCAACGTGGAATCACTGCGTCACAACCAAGAATTTCCCCTCCAAAGAGATAAGCAGTGGAGTTGGAAATTGATGGACCAAATAACCGACGAGTTGCGCTATTTTCGAGTGAAAGAGTATGGTAGCATAGAAAAAATCAACGATGGAGGTAAAAATGGCTTTCACTTCTTATAAAAATCTGGAAATGCTTGTGAAGGTGTTTCAGTTAACTTATCAAGAAAATGACTTTATTATCGAATCAAAGTTGCCCCTAAACGATTACTTCAAACAACGGTTTGAAATCCTTCTCAGAGAAGGAATAGTCGATAATTCAGAAGCGGCTATTTGTGAAAACTTAATCGTACCAATTTTAACCGAAACTTGGTATAGCTATAAGGACAACTTTTTGCTTTGGAGCCATCAAAACTTGTTTTATAATGAAGACTTATCGGGAGTTCCAGATTATCTGCTAGCCCGAAAGTCACCTTTAGGCAAGATAGTTTTTGAGCAACCTTTTTTTGTAGCGGTGGAGGCTAAGAAAGATGATTTTACTGCTGGTTGGGGGCAATGCGGAGCGGAAATGGTAGCCTGCCAAAAAATTAACCAGCTTGAAGGGGCAACCATTTTTGGCATCGTCTCTAATGGCAAAATGTGGGAGTTTGCTAAGTTGAAGGATCGCTTGTTTATTAAAAATATTAAACCTTATAGAATTTACGATTTAGACGAGTTATTTGGAGCAGTTAATTACGTTTTCGAGCAATGCAAATTACAATTAGTCGAGGGAGTAGGAGAGAGCGATCTAATGAAGAAAAAAAACGAATATAAGTTTCGCGCTCTACGCCGACGCAAAAGGGGGGTCTTCCCGCCTTCCCAGTTATCAGCTCTTGAGGAACGCCCGTAGTGGACAGTTAAGAAAGTGTCACTCTCTCAATGCTCGTCTCCGGTAAGGAAAGATAAAGAGGTAAAAGTACAATGACAAAACAGATAAATCACCAAAATCACAGTAGCGCTTGGGTAATTCAAACCTGGATATCCTTTATTGTTTCCATTTCTGCCACCTCAATTGGCATTATTTACCTACCTGTAGGTCCTTGGATTAAAGCTTTTATGGGCATGGGTTTAACCTTCACTGTTGGCTCTACCATTAGCCTAACCAAAACCCAAAGAGACTTGCATGAAGCAAAAAAACTCATTTCTAAGGTTGAGGAAGCTAGAGTTGAGAAAATTCTAGCAGAACACAATACTTTATCCTAAGGATTAACTACGGGGGCAGTGTCTAAATAGCCGTCTTCTTTGGTGTTAAAAAAGGGGAAAAAACCTTGCCAAGTATTAGCTTTTTGGGCTGAATACTCATTCCCCCAACTAAAGATTTTGTTCTTCAGTCCCCCCCGGGCTGCATATTCCCATTGAGCTTCTGTGGGGAGCATTTTTCCCACCCAGTTACCATAGGCTAAAGCATCCTCATAAGCAATATGAACCACAGGATAATTCTCCTTTCCTTCAATATTACTATCAGGTCCGTAGGGGTGCTGCCAGTTTGCCCCTGGAACCCAATGCCACCAACTCAAATAGGCAATTTGTTCTATTCCTTCCGAGGGAGGCTGAAAGACTAGGGAACCAGCAGCCCTCTCCTCTTCAGATAAGGAGGGAAATTGTTCCTGGGATAGGGGTCGTTCAGCAACTGTTTTATAGCCAGTAGCTTGGACAAACTGGGCAAATTCTCCATTGGTGACTTCGTGGCGATCCATGCAGAAGCTGTCAACGGTAACGTTATTGGCGGAGCGTTCTTCAAAAAATTCCTTATTCTCGGAACCTATGGTGAAAGTACCTCCAGGAATAAAGACCATTTCTTTTGAACAGGAAGATTGATTAACTGCTGTTGTAGCTGAAGCAGGGTGGGGAACAATAATTATTCCGAAAAGAAGAATAAGGAGAGAGATAAGATAACTTTTCAAATGTTTCATATTTGTTGTTGGTCGTTGGTTGTTAGATGAAATTTAAAAATATTTGCTACAGATATAACAGCAATAGTAATTGGGTTTCGACGACCCTCAAACCAATCTATGATGTAATGAACTGGGGGGATATTATCTATGTTTAGCATTATTTATTGCAAAATTCTTAGGAAAGGGCGATAGCGCGATCGCCCTTTAATTAAGCATTTCAGGATTTCAAGTTTGCAGCAAAATCTAGTCTGCAATCTCTAAATCAGGCGGTACTACAGCAGGCAGTAATTCAGGAAAGGCGAATACCTTAACAGTCACTTTGTTGATAGTGCCGTCAAATGCAAACGGAATTTTGTGAGCATAATTACGAGAAACCGGAGATCCTAGGTCTGTGCCCACATCAAAGGTTTCACTGGCTGTGAAAGATCCGGGGACGGTGCGTTCAACTGTTGTAAAGGCAGCTGGTACGCCATCTACGGTAATACTGACATCAGCAGGGGAAAGCGGCTCGCTGCTCTCGAATGTTGTTTGCACTTCAATGGTGTGGTGGCCAGCAGGAATTGGTTCAGATTTAGCCTTGTAACGCTCGATGAGCATCATGTTGTACTCATAACGGAGCCTTCCTTTTTCGTCCATGAAGAAGGTTAGACCGCCGCCAGCACCTCCTAGGGCATAGAGAACACCGGAGTTACCTTCTTCATCGATATCCACATCAATGGTAACCAGGCTGTTTTTATTCCCAAGACGAGGTGCGGTGAATTCCGGCATGCGAGTGGTGGTAGTATCAAAAATCCAGCTTGTATAGGGGGTAGTGAGCACGTCTTCAGGATGAATGCGAGTCCACAGACCACCACCGACGGGGTAGACTGAGTTATCTCCTGCTTCTTGCAAGAACAGTTGTTTCATCATCTCCAGCACCTCCGGCTCCTCATCAGCCAGATCATTGCTTTGGTTGAAGTCCTCAGTCAAGTCGTATAGCTCCCAAACGTCTTCGCTGGAATCCCATTTAGCCAGCTCTTCGCTACTGGTGTCATTGGACCAGGGACTCAGAGGACCGAAGGTGCAGGCATACCAGCCATCGAAATAAATGCCTCGGCTGCCGTTGTTCTCGAAATACTGAATCATCTTCTGACCCGGAGCATCAGCATCGTCGAAGGTATACTTCATGCTGACTCCATCCAGGGGATCTTGGATGAAGCCGTAGAACTCTTCAGGGGGAGTAATATCCAGGATGTCGTAGATAGTCGGAGCAATATCGTTGACATGGTGGAACTGAGACCTGATAGTTTCGTCGGGAGTAATGACTTTCGGCCAGGAGATTACCAGGGGATTGCGGGTGCCACCAAAGTGGGAGGCAATCAGCTTGGTATAACGGAATGGGGAATCACCTGCCCAAGCCCAACCGGCGTGGTACATGTTGTCGGTTTTGGGGGTACCCAAAGCAGAAAGTCCACCCAGGTCGTCCAGAGCCTCAATTTGTTCCTCAATGGTATTGGGAATCTGATTCTGAGCTAGCAGTTCGCTGATAGAGCCTTGCTGACCTTCAGCACTGGCTCCGTTGTCCCCCCAAATGTAAAAGATGAGGGTATTGTCCCGAATGCCGAGGTTTTCCAGTTCATCGATTACCCGACCTGCCTGATAGTCGGCGTGTTGGGCAAAGGCTGCATAGACCTCCATTAAGCGTATTTGGAAGTCCTTTTGATCGTCTGGAATTTCGTCCCATCCCTGGAGATTGTCGGGACGAGGGGTATCAACAACTGGCTTTCCATTAATTTCTTTGGGAATCCAGCCTATATCTTGCTGGCGCTGAAAGACGCGCTTGCGGTACTCATCCCAACCGTCATTGAACGTGCCTTTCTCTGTATAATCATCGGCCAAGTTGCCGAAGATGTGGTGAGGTCCGTGAGCTGCTCCCGGCGTCCACCACATAAAGAAAGGTTTATCAGGAGAATAGGACTGGTGCTGATGGAGCCAAGTGATGGCCTGATCCGCCATGTCCGAACTCAAGTGATAGGTGGGGTCATGGGGCGGTTCTATGGGGTTAGTATTTTCATAGAGCCGTGGTTCGTACTGGGAGGTTTCTCCGGCGATGAAGCCGTAGAAATAGTCGAAGCCATGACCGGTAGGCCAACGGTCGAAGGGACCCATGGCTGTGGTCTGATCCGCTGGAGAATTGTGCCATTTGCCAAAGGCAGCGGTTTCGTAGCCGTACTCTCGCAGCACTTCTGGCATAGTGGCGGTGGTCTTAGGAATGATGCCAAGGTAACCATCCCAGTCCACCGCCCGTTCTGCAATAGTGCCTGAGTGAACCCGGTGGTGATTGCGCCCCGTTATCAGAGCGGCGCGGGTGGGAGAGCAAATAGAGGTGGTGTGGAAGGTGTTATAGCTGATTCCTTCGTCCCGCAGTTTCTCAAGAGTGTCTGTCTGGATCTCCCCGCCAAAGGCACTAGCCTGCCCGAAGCCCACATCATCGATCATGATGATAAGGATGTTGGGTGCGTCTTCCGGCAGATAGTCCGGTTCCTCCCGCCGAACCATGGTGGACTCTTGCAAAGTGGGATTGGCAATACTGGCTGATGGCACTGGGGAAAATGGCAGCATTGAGCCATCTGTGGTGGATTGTGCCATGGCTGGCGCTGGGGCAGTCCCTAGAAAGAGGGAGGTAGCGATGGCGATCTGTTACCACAGATCGCCACAAAAAGATTCCAAATGCGTTTGAGCATTGGGAAAATCGTAAGCCTTGCTAAATTCTTTTTGAACTTCATGATAAATTCCCTAATGAAATTTGATTCTTCGCTGGGGCTGGCAAGATACTGCTGGCTATAACCGCCTCACCTACATTTAGCACTCAAACGACACCATTATTTGTTTTGTTATATTTCTTAATATTTAGGCAAATTTAGCAAAAGTTATTAATAAAATAAGTAAAGTATGGCTTATAAGCATAAGCTTGCCCAAAAATGAGGCCAAAACGAGAGTCTTCGGTCTCATCATAGATATCTGACGCAAAGGAGTGGAGCACGCCCCGCGTACCAAACTTATTTTCGTACTCATCTAGGCTACCAGAATACTCCTGAGCGAAGTTCTTATAGTCGCGCTGTTGATCTTCTTCTTGCGTATTGAGGTGGTAGAGATTGCCGAAAAATTCGTCGAAACCGTGGACGGTGGGGAGATTTTCATTTTGGTCACCCAGGTGGTTCTTACCAAAATGACCAGTTCTGTAGCCCTGCTCCTTGAGCACTTGGGCAAGGGATGGGGAGGCAGCTTGCAGACCCAGAGTGTCCCCCGGTCGTCCCACCGTGGTCATACCGGAGCGGATGGGGTACTGACCAGTGATAAATGCTGCACGTCCCGCTGTGCAGCTTGGCTGCCCGTAGTGATCCGTGAAGCGAATACCCTCGTTACCAATGCTATCGATGTTGGGGGTGGTATAACCCATGGTACCCATTCCGTAAGCGGATACGTTCTGCCAACCAATGTCATCCCCCCAAATGACCAGAATATTGGGAAGGGGTTCCACAGTCCCTATGGGTTCCGACTCCGCCAGTACTTGACTAGGCAAGAGACCGCATATGGAAAACACAGTGATGAGGAGATATAAGGCGCAAGCCTTGGCTCCTGGTAAAATTCTTTCCGACGTCTTCTCTTAACGAGGGAATGACACTTTCGACGCTCTACCTTAATGATCAAGATGGGATTTTGCGGTAGTCTCTTTAGAGAGATATACCCCGACAAGGACTAACGCTAGTGCCAACCAAGTTAAGCTATATAATCGCTCTGCAAGAACGATCCATGCCAGGATAACCGTGCTGATGGGGGTAAGGAGCGTGGATAGGGAAACAAAACTAGCTGAAAAATACTTAAGGCTATACACCAAAAGTCCATGACCCAGCATTTCTCCAACGAGTGCCATTCCAATGACAGCAACCCATCCTAACCAAGAGGTAGGGAAAATATCTTCTTCAAACCAAAGCACAATCGGCAACAATGAAATTGTTCCTACTAAGCATCGCCATAAAATAATCTTGGATGATGAAAACTTATCACTGATCTTCTTGATGATTAAAAGAGCCGCTACATAACATAGACAAGACAAGAGAGCGGTTGAATCACCAATTAGATTGATATTCACTTTCTGTAACTGAGTCAGCTCTAATGTCAAACTTCCAACCAGGGCAATTGCTAGACCGATCGCAGATTTGGCACCAAAAGTCTGATTAAAGAATAGCCAGCCTCCCATGGTCGTGAATAAGGGCTCTAAACTGGTTATAATTGCCCCATTCGCAACAGTCGTCTTAGTGAGGGCAAAAGTCCACAAAAATCTTCCGGCAATATAAACAACCGACACGATCCCTAAAAGCACTGTATCAATCCTTTGAAAATCTGGTTCTTCAACAGGCTCTTGAACAGATTCTTGCTTCAATCTTTCGCGATTTTTTTTTTGAATAAATTCAAGACAATAAAAATGATGGTAGAAATCCACAAACGATTAAACATCGTGGAATTGACGCTCATTTCATGTACAGAAATAGTTATCAATATAGGAGTAGTGGCATGTGCGAAAGCACTCACTAGCAATGCGATTAATGGGATAATTTGTTCTGGGGAAATACCCTGAAATCTCTCTAATTTTAAATCTTCTTGCATGATGAACTATTGAGTGAAGAAATGTCAAGAAATTGGCTCTCCCGTTAGGATTGTGATAACTGTTTCTAATCAGAGAGATAGGCTAGCAGTCGTTCACGAAAATCATTGCAATTGACGAAGTTGATACCCGTAAATGGGATCTATCTACTCTACCGTTACCGATTTAGCTAAGTTACGGGGCTGGTCAATGTCCAAACCCCGATATGCTGCGGCGTAATACGCTAAAAGCTGCAAGGGAATTACTGTGAGCATGGGCGAAAGTAGCTCTTCAACCTCTGGGATCGGAATTAGCTGGTCAAATGCTTCTGCCGTCTCTGAGTTGTTTCTAGGAGTGATGCCGATCAGATGAGCATCACGAGCTTTAGCTTCTTGGGCATTGGAGAGGACTTTTTCATAGACACTACCAGGTTGGGCAATCGTCACCACTGGCACCTTGGCATCCAACAGCGCGATCGGTCCATGTTTCAGTTCCCCAGATGGGTAGCCTTCCCCATGAATGTAGCTGATTTCCTTGAGTTTCAATGCCCCCTCCAGAGCAACAGGGAAGTTGATTCCCCGTCCTATGAAGATAACGTCCTGAGTATCTGTAAACTGATGAGCGAGTTTTTGAATCGAATCCTCTTGGAGTTCTAAAACGGATTCCATTAGGGCAGGCAGTTGTCGTAACCCATTGAGAATTGTCTCCAGCCGCATTAGTGGCAAGACTTGACGACGATAACTCAGATCTAGCGCCAAGCAATAAAAAGCTAATAACTGAGCAGTATATGTTTTAGTAGCAGCAACACCAATCTCAATTCCAGCATGAATATCAATAATGTTTTCTGTCAGTGCTGCAAGTGAACTTTCAGTACGATTGGTAATGCCCAAAAGGCGCAGCTGAAACTTTGATTGCTGATTTGCTCGACGTTGCTGTTCCATTGCCAAAGCCGCTAGGGTATCGGCAGTTTCCCCAGACTGAGTAACGCCAATTGTCAGTGTGTTGGCAGTTAACGGCGGCGGCCCATAGCGAAATTCTGAGGCATACTGCACCATTGTCGGGATGCCAGCAATCTGTTCTAGTAGGTATTTCCCTATCAATCCAGCGTGCCAACTACTGCCACAGGCAACAATTTGGATTTGTTCTAAATCCTCTAACAATCCAGCAGGTAAACCTAGCTTGATGGGCATTTCGGATGAGTTAGTTGGGTACCAGTCATGATTGAGATAGGTGTCTAAACTAGCCCGTATCAGCCTTGGTTGCTCGTGAATTTCCTTAAGCATGAAGTGCTTAAATCCCTGCTTCTCAATTAACACAGGATTCCAACTGAGGGTGCGAGGGTATTTGTTTAAGGGGACACCTGCAAAATTATAAACCTCAACTCCCAAGGGTGTAAGTCTTGCCAGTTCACCGTTTTCTAAACTCAGTACAACTTGTGTATGGGCAACGAGAGCGGAAATATCAGAGGCACAAAAGTATTCTCCTTGACCAAATCCAATTGCTAAAGGGGCTTGTTGCCGAGCAATAATTACTTCGTTGGGATAATCGGCACAGACAACTGCGCACCGCGTAGCGGATCTCTTCGAGATCGCAAATGATCCCTTTAAACTATTCACTGCTTGGCGTACAGCTTCTAAAAAAGGATTTACCGAAGGTGAGGAAAAAATCCTATCAACAGGTTCAGGAACTTCTAATAAGGATGTTGCATACCCGTTGTTGGAGGATTTAACCTGATTAAATTCCTGATTAATTTCCATCCCACCAGACCATGCACCTGACATTGAAAGAATTTTTGCTTCAGACTTCTTCACAGAGAGTTGATCCTGCAACAACTGAGCGATCAGGTGGGGGATAACTTCTGTATCAGTGTCAGAGCGGAAAGAGATGCCTCGATGCTGTAATTGCTCCTTTAATTCCCGATAGTTCTCAATAATGCCATTTTGAACAACTGCTATTTGCATTGCCTGATCCGTATGGGGATGGGCGTTGTGTTCCTCCGGTTTGCCATGAGTTGCCCAGCGAGTATGTCCAATCCCAATCTGGGCTGAGTTGTTTGTCCCCACCAGTTTTGCTCGTAGCTGACGGAGTCGCCCTTTAGCGCGGACACATTCAAGATTACCGGAGGAAACCGTGGCGATTCCAGCAGAATCATAGCCTCGGTATTCCAGTTTTTCTAACCCTGCTAGCAAGATTTCTGTGGCTGCTTGGGTGCCAACATATCCAAAGATTCCACACATTTAGAGAAGATCTCCTTATTATTTGAATTTGGATAACAGTCTCTAGTAATTAAGAGATAGCTAGCGATCCGCATTGAGTAGAGACCGTACATCAGCAAAGCTCTCAATCTGATAGTGTGGTATTCTCTGCTCAACACAGTGGTTAACTAAAGCATTCTTGGCGAAGACAAAATCAACTTTACCCGCAGCGCAGAAGTCCGAAGTGCCGTCACCAATCAATAAAGATCGATAGCTTTTGATAGTCTGATGCTGATGCTGTTCAACAACAGAACATTTACAGTTCCCTGATGAAACTTGACAATCGATATGGGAGTTGGGAAAAGTCACTTTCCAGCTTCGGCTACCCTGCTGCACTAATTTATTAGCCTTAATTTCTAGAGAAGTTAAGCCATAACGCCCTAGAATACGCTCAATAACATAATCTAACCCGTCACTGACAACAGTGATTCTATGACCATGCTGTTGAACCTCAGCCACAAAAGCAGGGAAATCTGGATCGATTTCAATTTTATCAAGATGGGAGTTTAACTCAACCAGTGACATATCTAACAGAGGAATCTGCTGATCAAGACACTGACGAGAATTAATTAGTCCATCTTTCCAGGCTCGTTCAATATCTTGCCACTCAGGATCAGCAAACCGCTCTAATAACGTGTCTGTAACATCCACCAGAGAGATTGTGCCGTCAAAGTCGCAGATAATATCCCAAGGTAGATCTTTAAGGCGATCTTTAGTCAGAGCGCCAGGTTTAGAATTGATCATCATAATTCTTAAATTCCCTAACTATAATCTTCCCGCTACATAAGCTTCCACCTGAACACCATCGTTCAGCATGCCATGAAACTCCCAGGACACCATTCGGTGTAAACCATCAAGATGGACAAGATTTCCTGGTACGTCAATATCTGAATAGTCTTCATGGGGAATGGCTTGAGTATACAAGAATAAAGGAGTAAATTCCGAATGTCCCATTCTTGCGATTTTGTGACAGCACACTGGATTACCTTGACGATAGGTATCCTGTATTTTGATGAGTTTCTTGACAGTTTGTTCTACAGTCAATCCAGATTTAGGAGGGTAAACTTACCATTGCAACCCACATGCCAAGGTAATATAGTGCGCAAAATATCTTGCCGTTCCAACAGAACACTATTCCATTCATGAAAGAGTTGCTCCGCCATCATCAAGAGTCCTTCAGCCTCCTGATTCGTGTTTTCCTCGTATACGGCATCAACAGGATGCTCCAAACGAAAGTGTTCGAGAACCTTATCAAAGGTTACTTTTCTGATAATCTTCATGATTGCTCGCACGAGTTTAGATACACATGATTCACTTCAAGACTTTTCTAGGATATAAATAGCTCTTGGAGATGAAGGAAGCAATTCCTCACGCTGATAGTTACCATATTGTTCTACCAGTCGAAACCCAGTCAAATGAGCTTGTAAGCGGATTTCATTGGGTAGGATAATTCCTGTTTGTATAGGATTAATCAATTGAAAACAAGTCTGCTTTGATGAGACAAAATATTGCTCTGCTGTCATCTGATGCATTCCTATCGGGTCGTAGGTTCGCTCCTCAGTCATTTTTAAAAGGTTTCCATCAGGTAACTGACGGCTACGGGTGCGCGTTCGACGATATCCCATTTGCAGATACCAACCAGGATTATCAGTAACAATTAAAAGACGTGCTCCAGGTTTCAAATGTGTCGATATAGATTGAAATGCGAGGTAGCGATCCTCTACTTCTGATATCTGATTCAAAGCTTCCCCTGATAAGAAAGCAAAATCAAACTGCCGTTTCAGGTCAAAACGACGAATATCCCCATGAATCAGTTCAAGCTGTCCTTTTTTTAACCAGTGACTGAGCTTAATTCGTGCCTGATTGAGCATTCCTGTATCAATTTCAATCCCTGTGACTTGAGCTCCTTTTTCCAGCAGGTGAATACTGAACCGTCCCGAACCGGAAGCTAATTCTAAAACCTGCATGTCAGGAGAAATATAAGAAAGTACAAACGCCTTGTATTCCTCTGATAAACCAAGCAGCGCATCGTAAAGCTGTCCGCTAGAGTACTGAGAATACAATCCAAAGCAAGCAACAAATCGCTGTAACCCTACAGATGGATCAGTATTTTTCCTCCTTAGGGGCTCTTCCTTCACCATTAATCCCGCAGCGGTAAAGCTTAACAGAATTTCTGAGCGCGTAAGGATCGCAGTCTTCTCCCCAGGATCAGAATGGTGACGAACACCACCAATCCAATCCACCGTTACTGGTTTTGTTATCTGCTCAATTATCTCAACACCATCATCCCAGCGTCTTTCCATCAAACCTAAATTGCCCAGATCAACTACCATCAAAACAATCTGTCCATCGGGACGCAATGTCTGTGCTAGGGTGACAATTTTTTGATAGCGTTCTTCCACCTGATGCACTCTGTCTAAAACACCGGGAAGCAGAATCAAAAGGTCATAGTACCGTTTTTTTCCTTCTAGGGAAGTGAGATCCTCAATTTGTTCATAGGTGCATTGCGCAGCAGATTCTCGGTGAGGATTCCATTTTTGAGCTAATAAAGCAAAGACTTCCCTTGCCTTTGGCCCAATCACTCCTACTGGACCATTCACCCGCAGATCTGCTAAATTATTAACTAAATCGTCAGTGTTAATTAAACTCATTTTAACCTACTTTGTTGTGTCGGGTAATCGTAAATATTACTAACATCAATACTCCGGACAATTTTTAGACTCCAGAACCGTCACCTAGCAAGGGTTGCTGCATACTGGCATCATTTTTATCAAGCAAAAGCTTACGCTGCACCGGAGTATTGTAACATGAAATATCGGTTTAATGATTCACATTAAACCATTGAGTGAACTCTAAAACATTTCCCTCAGAATCCTTAATATAGAGCCATTTTGAGACATTTTCAGTTTCAAATGGACCTTGAAAAATCGGGATATCCAGATCCTTCAAATTAACCAAAGTTTTCTCAAAGTCATCAGTGGATAATGCCAAATGGGGACAGATACTATCGCTGGCTTCCGCTTTATAGGGGGGCTGATTGTGCAACTTAACTAACTCCAAATTGCCACCACCTAAGCGTAAAAAAACATATTCTGCCTTTTCCTCATCATTGTATTCCTTGGGTATTAAGATAGTGAGACCCAATTTTTTGGTATAGAAATCGATTGCTCTATCTATATCCTCCACCAGTAATGATACGTGATCAATTTTGTACATAACTATGTCTCCTTTGTGAAATGTTACTGTACAAGATATCCCCCATCTACTGCTAGGGAATGTCCTGTAACAAAAGAAGATTGATTTGAGCATAGCCAGAGAACGGCGTCCGCCACTTCTTCTGGTTTACCAAAACGCCCTAAAGGATGCAAAAGTTTATCTTGATTTCTAGCTTCTTCTGCATTTTCAAACAGTAAACTATTAGCAAAGTAACGATCGAGCATTGGGGTTTCAATTGAACCGGGAGACACAGAATTCACTTGCCATGGCATAAAAAGAGGCTGTTGGTGCGCCCAGTAATCCAAAACTAGAGGAAGTGTTAACAATAACACCATGCCCTTGTTCAAGCATTTGGCTAATCTCGTATTTCATGGAGAGCCAAAGCCCTTTTAAGTTAATACTAATAACCGAGTAAAATTCTTCTTCTGTACACTCGATTAGCCTTTTCAAAGGACCTTGAATTCCGGCATTATTAAAGGCTATATCTAAAGCACCATAATGTGCTACGGTTGAGCTTACCAATGCTTCAACCTCTATTGCTTTAGCTACATCGGTTTGTATAAAGACAGCATCACCACCCTGATCCTGAATGATTTGGACGGTTTTTTCCCCTTCTAGCTGTCGTCGTCCAGCAATCGCGACTTTAGCCCCTTCTCTGGCAAAAGCCAAGGCTGTTGCTTTACCGATGCCCGAAGTACCACCGGTAATTAAAGCAACTCGATCACTAAAGGTTTTCATGGTTACTCTCCAAACTAACAAAGGTACGAGTTCCCGATCGAGGTCTCCAAGTCAATAACTCCCCTGGCACTTGTTCTAGAGAAACTTGACGACCTAATAGATGGGTAAAAAATGCTTCATCTTGCTGGATTAGGGCAATCGCCTCGGAGATAATTTCATTGGTGACACCCGCCATAGAAGCAATGACCGTAATTTCTCGCTGGAATAACTCTTGGGGAGAAATGGGGAAAACAGTTTCGGGTCGAGGAACGCCATAAATACAAACCAAACCAGCTTTCCGAACCATTTGTAAAGCCATCTCCAGTCCTTTGGGAGACCCAGAACATTCAATAATTACATGGGCAACGTCTGGTTCGGGTTTCTTAATACGATTGATTTCTAAATACGCCACCGCCAATGATCAAAGTTTGGGGAGCAGAAATCGGCAGAAGTGCTAATGCCGCCAAGATCCGTTTTACTCCTCGTAGGGCACAGCTTAAAGGTTCAAGTAGCACACCTAAAGCAGGATTGTTGAACTTAAAAGGATGTAAATAGGTTCGAGGTGCTAGAATTTTTTCAGCATAACCACCGTCACCATTAACTCCTAATTCTCTTAAGTTGGAACAATGGCTGGTTAATCCCTCCACACAATAACTGCACTTGCCACAGGGAATTTCATCATTGAGTACAAAAAAGGGTTTTTCATCTGGCAAACGACAAACAACCTCGTGTCCTAAAATACGTTCTTCCGGTAAACCTGTTCTGGTTAATTGTTGATCGGTCTGACACATGCCGACAAATTCAACCTTAGCCAAGCAATCGCCTTCTCGATCAGCTTCGGGTAAGGGAACATCCCGAATTTCAAGGTGATTGGGTCCTGATAAAACTACTGCTTTCATCGAAAAAACCTCAAAACAACACTATTTATACGTTTTTTTGCATAACCACTATTTCTACTGATTTCGGATATTCTTCAGGCTGTGCTGTATCAATTACAGTCCAGCCTGATTTGGCAAAATAAGCCGGAACCGGGGTATAAAGATGTAGTTGACGATAACCCATCTGGTATCCCATAGTTGTAATTTTTTCCATAAGACAGTGACCAATTCCCCGACCTTGATAGGCTGAAGCCACGAATAAGGAACCTACCCAAGGAGAGAGATGGGCATGGGATGGCAACTCAGATTCAACTAAACTGACACTACCGATGGGAATCGTGTCAACAAAAGCAACCAAGGTTAGGGGTAAAGTATCCCTGTTTAGCTGATTTTGAAACTGCTTAACTGTTCTTTTGTAGTCAGCCCGTGATTCCAGTTTCATTTCTATTTGGTGTAAACAGGCGATCGCTGGAATGACTTCTGGACAGTCGGCTAATAACTGGATGTCCATAATTAAAAATAGAAAATCTGATCGGGTGTAGGGGATAGGGTGCAGGAGGTAGGGTTTAGCTCCAGAACACCCCTTTAGCTCCTCTCTTGGTCGGCTTTCTACCAGGTCTCTTGGTCCGCAGTTTCGTGAGCCATTTTATGATTTAACGGCGAGTACAGCGGGTAAACAACTGATCGAGCATGGAAATCGCCATGTCAATTTCCTCGTAGCTAATAGTGAGTGCGGGAGCAAGAGTAATCACATTCTTGTAGTAGCCACCAATATCAAGAATGAGTCCGTATTTCTTGCCGTTAACCTCCAGATTCCCTAGCATTGCTTCGTCTACAATGCGGTCTGTCATGGCTTTATCAGGAGTGAAGCTATCCTCTGCACTACAAATTTCAATGCGCAGAGCCATACCCAATCCATCTACATCGCCGACGATTTTATGGCGGCGTTTCAGCTCTTTAATCCCCTCTAGGAAATAAGCTCCTTTTTCACGAGTCATAGTTTCGTAATCTTCTTCTTGCAGCATCTTGATGGTTTCTAAACCAACTGCAGTACCAAGAGGATTACTAGCAAAAGTGGAATGAGTGGAACCGGGAGGGAAAACTTCCGGATTGATCAACTCTTCTTTCGCCCAAATTCCCGAGAGCGGATTCATTCCGTTCGTTAGGCCTTTGCCAAAAACAATGATGTCTGGCTTAATCCCGAAGTTTTCAATCGCCCACAGTTTTCCTGTGCGATAGAAACCCATCTGGATTTCATCGTCAACAATCAAAATCTTTCTGGCTTCTAAAATGTCTTGCAAGCGCTCAAAATAGCCTTCTGGAGGAATGACATAACCTCCGGTTCCCTGAATCATTTCGATGAAAAAGGCCGCATATTCTGATTGCTCTGCTTTACCATCCCAAACACCGTAGTATTCGGTCTCAAACAGGCGCTCGAACTGGTCAACACAGTAAAGCCCGCAGTCTTCGCGCTTTTTACCATAGGGACAGCGGAAGCAATAAGGAAAGGGAACAAACTGGGCGCGATCGCCAAAATGCCCATAGCGACGACGGTAACGATAGCTAGACGTAATCGCTGAGGCCCCTAAAGTACGCCCATGATATCCCCCTTCAAACGCAAACATCAAGCTTTTGCCCCCTGTAGCATTCCGTACTACCTTCAGGGAATCTTCTACAGCCTGACTGCCGCCAACATTAAAGTGAACGCGACCTTTTTCTCCAAACTTCTGCTCAAGATCTTCGGCAATCGTAGCGGCTAGCTCAATTTTGGTGGGATGCAAATATTGAGATGCAACTTGGGGTAACGTATCAATTTGCTGTTTGAGACTATTATTCAAGCGCTGATTGGCATAGCCCAAATTACAAGCAGAATACCACATCTGCAAATCCAGAAATTGCTTTCCCTCATAATCATAAAGGAAGGATCCCTGGCACTTCTTAAAGATTCTGGGTTTTTCCAGATAATGAACAGTATCGCCAAATGAACAATATTTTTGTTCGAGATCTGATAGTAGTTGCTCGGTTTTTGAATTTTGCATGGGTGGTGCTTTGAGAATCTGTATTTGAGTTGAAAATTTGTAATCTATACTACTTACGCAAAATTTTTACCAGATATTATCATATAATACTTTATGCATGGACCGAAAAACTAACCATTAACTTTCGCTTTAAATGATCCAAGCCAGAATGGCAAGAAGCTGCTCGCTATAAATACGGTTTTTAGGGCCCGAAGACCCTGGGATAAATGCTTCATGGTCACTGTTTATCGGCTTTTTAATCTCAAGTTAAATCAGCCTCAAAGATTTCTTTACCTAAAGATAACACTCGGGTTATTTTTGTTTTAACTATTTCTTAATATTTGGGCAAATTTGGGAAAAATAATGATTTTAACGTTGACAAAATAAGTAAAATATGGTATTATTGCAAAAAGTAGGCATAGACGGTGCCCGAGAATATAGGAAAGGGCGATCCATTAAATAGATCGCCCTTTACCTTGTGCTGGTTCAAACAAATTATTTGTATTTATCTGCGTACACGGCGGAACGCTTATGCGGTTGCAGTAGCAAAGCTTCGCAATCAAACAAAGCACCAGATTAAAGACAGGTTTTGATTATTTCCTAACTTGCTTCCGTTTTTTGATAGCAGAATGAGTTTGGGGAAACCCAAGGTGTTTAATCTGTTGATACTTCCGCTGTTCCTCTAATTCCTTCAGTTCGGTGTAATGAACCCAGTGAATGCAATCTACCGGACAGGTGTCAATTGCCTCTTGAACCAAATTGGAGCTATCCCCGTCTTGACGAATTACCCGAGAGCGTCCATAGTCTGGTTCGATAAAAAAGGTGTTAGGAGCCACGTGAGCGCAGTGCTTGCAACCGATACAAATTACTTCATCCACGTAAACGCCTTTTTGCCGCAGTGAACCCCCTAACACGGGTTCTAAACCGGAACGTTCCGAACCATGGCGAAAGAGACCTCCCAACTCTGGTTCTAAACCAGAGCGTTCTGTTGTTGGGTTAGAGTGGGACATTACCTGCCAATATTGCAAATCTGCTACCAATTCGTATTCTTTCCCGTTCCAGGAAAAGCCGATGTCGTAATCGTTCTCCTGGGCAATGGCTACTTCTGCACTGCGGGTTTGACCCTGATAACCTCTGACAGGAACGGGACCGGATTTCCAATCCACTTCCATATCCGTTAAAGCTTCTTTTAAAGAGGAGAGGTTGCGGATTTGGGTTTTGATATTGCTGAAATGAGACATATTCTTCCTTGTTAAATTGGACGCTGATGTTCAAAACGGATTTAGATGAGATTTTTCACCAACTGCTGACTGATGCTTGGTTCTGGGCTGTTGTTGACGGACTCACTTCGTTTTGTGCGAAGTAATCGGATGTTGTGGTTTGAGAAATCACTTGTCCCAGCTGAGACTCGATTGCCGCTGTCACCTCTTGACAAGATGCTCCGACAATGCCTGTGACCTTCTCCCGTACCCGGCCATCGGGATAAATCGTGAATTCTAAGGTTTCTAAGTTCATAGTCTAAAATAAAATTTGAGTAATTATACCAATTCTATACATATCTTAGCAAAAGTTAATCTAAATAGGTGTTATCACTCTAACTGGGCGCAACGGGTCGCGCCCCTACAACTAGTAAAATATGAGGAGTAAAGAAGCAAGTGACAACTAGAATCGAGGTAGGAGTATTAGGTTTTGGCGGTTTGGGACAAGCAGCAGCTCGAGTTCTTGCCCCAAAACAGGAGATGGTGTTAACAGCAGCAGCAGATGCTCAAGGCTATGCTTATAACCCTGGTGGTTTAGATCCGGACCTGGCTATTGCTACTTCCAACCAGCAAGGTTCCCTGGGCTATCTAGAACCGGAAGGCACTCTCAGCCACCAAAGCATTCCCGATTTAATTGCTAAAGCAACAGAGGTGGATGGTTATTTTCTCGCTTTGCCCAATTTACCCAATACGTTCATGGCAAATGTAGCCAAAGAGTTTATTAAATCTGGTTGGCAGGGAGTGTTAGTGGATGCCCTGAAACGAACCAGTGCGGTGGAACAAATGAGGCAGTTATCTGGGGACTTGGGAAAAGCGGGGATTACCTATATGACTGGTTGTGGCGCTACTCCGGGACTGTTAACAGCTGCTGCGGCGATAGCAGCTCAAAGTTACGCCGAAATCCACAGTGTTAAGATTACCTTTGGGGTGGGTATTGCCAACTGGGAAGCTTACCGGGCGACGATTCGGGAAGATATCGCCCACATGCCGGGATTTAATGTGGAAAAGGCCCGAGGAATGAGCGATACTGAGGTGGAGGCGTTGTTAGATAAGACTAAGGGTATTATTAGCCTGGAGAATATGGAACACGCTGATGACTTGATGTTGGAAATGGCTGGGGTTTGTTCGAGGGATCGCGTCACTGTGGGGGGTGTGGTGGATACCCGCAATCCTCACAAGCCTCTCAGTACTAATGTTAAGGTAACTGGACGCACTTTTGAAGGTAAAATTTCTACTCATACCTTTACCCTGGGAGATGAAACTAGCATGGCTGCTAATGTTTGTGGTCCCGCCTTTGGCTATCTCAAAGCTGGCATTTCTTGGCATCGTCGCCGTATTTACGGTGTATTTACTGCTGCTGAAGTAATGCCACTATTTGTAAGTTAACTCAAGTTAAGGTTTGGTGGGCAATCAACAATTTACTCTCATTATAGGGTATTAAATGTTTCCTAAATTGCCCACCCTACGTTTACTAATACAACATATAAAAACACAACAATACCGTGCCCCTACCCCCGGTTGAACCAGAAAAATACGGAGAGGGAGGGATTCGAACCCTCGAGCCCCCGCAAGGGGACTAACACATTAGCAGTGTGCCGCTTTCGACCACTCAGCCACCTCTCCATGGCTATGATCAATCATCATAAACGGTTGGTTACAAGTTTGTCAAGGTTATTTGCCTTCTTTTTTTAAATCACTCAAAGCTCCTGACAGTATAGGTTTCAAGATTATATTAATGATTTTTTTATTTGAGATCCAAGTGGTGATATAATGACCATAGATCTAATACGGGATTGGATTGAGTCCCGAAAAGAGTAGACACAATAAAAACTATGCAGGGTAAGGCTTTGATGAAGCCGCACTCTGTCGTGCTGCAACTTGGTAAAAATCAACAGAGGGTAGAAAATAAGATGTATAATCTACAGCAAAAGTCCATCGCCCTAATTTCTGTCCACGGCGATCCAGCAGTAGAAATAGGTAAAGAAGAAGCTGGAGGACAGAATGTATATGTGCGAAAAGTGGGGGAAGCTTTAGCTGCAGGGGGTTGGAGGGTGGATATGTTTACTCGCGCTAGCGACTCCCAACAACCCAAAATAGTGAACCATAGTCCTAATTGCCGTACTATTCGCATCCATGCAGGACCGGAAGATTTCATACCTCGGGACGAGATTTTTAGCTATGGGGAGGATTTTGTGGCAGCATTCCTCAAGTTTCAAAGGAGGGAAGGGATTGAATATTCCCTGGTTCATACTAATTACTGGATTTCTGGCTGGGTAGGGCTACAACTTCAAGAAAAGTTGTCCCTACCCATGGTTCACACTTATCATTCCCTGGGTGCGGTGAAATACAAGTCTGTGTCTACTATTCCCATGGTAGCTCGGACTCGCTTGCGAGTGGAAAAAGCTTGTTTGGAAAAGGCAGATAGGGTGGTAGCCACCAGTCCTCAAGAAAAAGAACACATGCATAAATTGGTTTCCAGGTTTGGGAAGATTGCTATTATTCCCTGCGGTACGGATATTCACCTCTTTGGTAAGGTGAATCGTTCTGAAGCACGAGAAAGGTTGGGGATGGAACAGGATGCTAAAGTGGTAATGTATGTGGGACGCTTTGACAAACGCAAGGGTATCGAAACTCTCGTGAGGGCAGTTAATCAGTCCCAGTGGCGACAAGATCCTCGTTTAAAAGTTATTATTGGGGGAGGTTCTCGTCCAGGAGAGAGTGACGGGTGGGAGAGAGAGCGAATTGAGGGGATAGTTGCCCAACAGGGAATGTCAGAGCGAACTTATTTTCCTGGTAGAATTGAGCAAGAAGATTTACCCCTTTATTATGCTGCTGCGGATGTTTGTGTGGTACCGAGTCATTACGAACCTTTTGGTTTAGTAACCATCGAAGCCATGGCTAGCAGGACCCCCGTAGTTGCTAGCCATGTAGGGGGGTTGCAGTTTACTGTTGTAGATGAAGAAACTGGTTTATTGGTGCCACCCCAAGATGTGGCGGCTTTTGCTGAAGCCATAGATCGCATTCTGAATCATCGACTATGGGGTGTGGAGTTGGGTATCAATGGGAGAAAGCGGGTTGAGAAGAAGTTTAGCTGGTATGGGGTTGCATCTGGATTGAGCCAACTCTACAATAAGCTAATTCAGGAGGATGATATAGCTGCCACTGCGTGAATCATCTATCATGTAGGGGCACGGCAGTAAGAGGGAAAGCCTTAGGTTGGGTAGCAGTAAAGGGGAA
>JACONB010000019.1 GCA_014323965.1 Prochloron sp. SP5CPC1
GCAATTACGGTTAACAACGGAATCTCTACTGCTAGTTTCAGTATCCGCGTTAATCAGCGTTCATCTGCGGTTTGGCATTTTAACAATGAGTATTTACTACTATTTTGGCTTAAATTTAAAATATTTTGGAACGAACGTTAGGTTTTGTTAACGAATCTACCACTGTTAAAGAACCCTCCTCGGGGAAATGAATCCTTCGCATTAAATCCAATTCGATGAACTTCTTGTGATATATTGATATCAATAGTCTGGTTATGACCCTGAGTTGGTACGAAAATTTGCGCTACGTTACTAGAAAAAACCCCTGAGAATGTCACCCCCTGATCAGAATAAAAATTATTGTATTCAAGGTCGATAACTGTCTCGTTCCCAGAGAAGTCCTCAGCACTAATAATAGAGAAAGCGTAGGCTGGTGCGGTGCGCGTATAAGAGTGCGTATACTTTGTGTATAACTTCAGCAACTTTGTGTATAACTTCCCAGAGCGCTCATATTTCCTGATAGAGTTAATAAGAGCAATGGAAAAAGGAAGTCATTCATGAGCAAATCCAACCCCCAGCAGAAAAACCCAGAAGTAGGTACGAGAAATGCACCCCATGAAGATTATCGGGGGTTAGATAAAGAAGAGTTATCCCCCATGTATCGCCACTACGTTGAAGTGAAAGAGCAGTATCCCAACGCTTTACTGCTATATCGGGTGGGGGATTTTTTTGAATGCTTCTTCCAAGATGCGGTGATTATCTCCCAGGAACTGGAACTGGTGCGCACCAGTAAAGAGGGAGGAAAAGGTATCGGTAGAGTAGCCATGACGGGGGTTCCAGCTCATGCGGCAGAGCGCTACAGCAGACTCTTGGTGGAAAAAGGCTATGCAGTGGCTATTTGCGATCAGGTAGAAGATGCTGCGGTTGCTGCGGCGGAAAAGCGGATCCTGAAAAGGGAAGTACAGAAACTGCTCACTCCCGGTACTTTAACCGATGACGAGATGCTTTCCCCTAGCCAAAATAACTTTCTCGCTGCGGTTGTCATTGTTAAAAACCATTGGGGCTTTGCTTACGCTGATATCTCCACCGGGGAGTTTTTTACCACCCAGGGGGAAGAACTGGAATCTCTGACGGCAGAATTATTGCGTCTGGAACCTGCTGAAGTACTCTTACCAAGTAATGCTCCTGATATCAATGGTATCCTGCGACCGGGAGAAAAATCCCCCCATCGACCAGACTGCTTACCCGACTCCTTTTGCTATGCTCTCCGTGGAGTCCAACCCTTCACCCTCATAGAAGCCAAACAGCGATTGCTGGAAACCTTCCGAGTCCGTTCCTTAGAAGGCATGGGCTGCCAAAACCTCACCCTGGGAGTCCGGGCTGCTGGCGGTCTCTTAGAATATATTGAAGATACCCAAAAAGCGAATCGGGTACCTCTCCAACCCCTACGCACTTACAGTAGAGCAGATTACCTCCTGCTAGATCATCAAACCAGACGGAACCTGGAAATTACCCAAACAGTTAGAGAAGGCAAACTGCAAGGTTCTCTTCTTTGGAGCTTAGATCGCACCAATACAGCTATGGGAGCTAGGGCGTTGCGTCGCTGGTTGTTGCAACCTTTAATGGATTTAAACGGCATCCGCGCTCGACAGGACACCATTGGGGAGTTGGTACAAAACACAGAATTGCGGGAAGACTTGCGCCAACTATTACGGAGCATTTATGATTTAGAAAGATTGAGCGGCAGGGTAGGTTCGGGAACAGCTAGACCCAGAGATTTGGTCTCCCTAGCCGATTCTCTCCTCCGCTTAACCCAGTTAGCCACATTAGCCCTACAAGGTTCTTCTCCTTATTTAAAGGCATTGCAACAAGTACCGCCACAATTAGAAGAGTTAGGTAAAATGGTACTAAGCCAAATAGTGGAGTCTCCTCCTCTGCACATAAAGGAAGGAGGAGTGATTCGAGATGGGGTAAACCCAGAACTGGACGAAATGCGGCGCATGTTAGAGGAGGATAAACAGTGGCTGGCGAATTTGGAAGTGACGGAAAGAGAGCGCACAGGGATTAGTAAATTGAAGGTGGGTTACAATAAGACCTTCGGTTACTATATCAGTTTCCCCCGCTCTCAGGCAGATAAAGCGCCCGCCAATTACGTCCGCAAGCAAACTTTAACCAATGAAGAGCGTTATATTACCTCAGATCTGAAAGAGAGGGAAACTCGTATTCTGACAGGGAAAGAAGATTTGAATCGCTTGGAATATGAGGTTTTTGCCGCCTTAAGGGCAGAGGTAGGCAAAAAAGCTTTGGAAATACGCCATCTTGCTAAAGCTGTAGCCGCTATCGACGTTTTATGCGCTTTAGGGGAGGTAGCAGTCTATCAAGGTTACTGTCCTCCAGAGGTAGTATCCGGTAGGGAAATGGAAATTATTGATGGACGTCACCCCGTGGTGGAAAAATCCCTCGGGGCAGGTTTATTTGTCCCCAACTCAACTACAATGGGAGCAAATGGAAATAATAACAAACCCGATTTAATCATTCTGACAGGACCTAATGCTAGCGGTAAGAGTTGCTACTTAAGACAGGTGGGATTGATTCAGTTAATGGCCCAAACTGGGAGTTTTGTTCCCGCTACCGGGGCAAAATTGGGCATCTGCGATCGCATCTTTACCCGAGTTGGAGCGGTAGATGACTTGTCTTCTGGACAATCTACTTTTATGGTAGAGATGAATGAAACCGCCAATATTCTCAATCATGCCAGTGCCCAATCTTTAGTACTCCTAGATGAAATCGGGCGAGGAACTGCTACTTTTGATGGTCTTTCCATTGCTTGGGCAGTAGCGGAATATTTGGCTGTAGAGATTCGTTCCAAGGCAATTTTTGCCACTCATTATCACGAATTAAACGAACTAGCTTCCATCCTTACTAATGTAGCAAATTATCAGGTGACAGTCAAGGAATTGCCCGAAGAAATTGTATTTTTACACCAGGTGCATCCCGGAGGTGCAGACCGTTCCTACGGTATTGAAGCAGGTCGTTTGGCAGGTTTACCAGCAACAGTAATTAAAAGAGCCAAACAGGTTATGGGACAAATAGAAAAGCATAGTAAAATAGCTTTGGGGTTGCGCAAGCAAGGTATTGAGGAGCAGGAAGGGGAACCGAGTTAGAAGAAATATTACAAAAATTAATTTTTATCTACTTTATAAATTTATTATGCTACAAAATGACTAAGTTTAATTTAGTAAGTATTATATATAAATATGATAAAGAAATATAATTAGAAAAGGTGAAAGGCTGCTGATAACTGGTAACTGGTATTAATATAACAAGATGAACAACAATAAGAATTATTGGATGATTAAAGGTCAGCTTGCCGTATTTTTAATAATCATGGCAACCTTATTAAACTGCCCAATGGCTAGAAGTGAAGAAGGGGGAGCCTCCTCCAACCAATTCACTCCTTGACACCGCAAGCGCGATAGGCAACCCTTTCGACCGGAAACATTGCCGTTCCTGCAAGAGGAAGGGGAAAAAGAAAAGGCAAAAACACCATCAGTGGGATCCCCTGGTATTACGATTCAGAATCCCTCAGCCTATGGTGCCGCTTGGGGGAACGTTGGTATTGGAATAGGGTTGAAAGAATGGGCGCGTTTCAGCGATTTTAAAGATGAGCTATTTGGCATGGGCTTTGGTGTGGGCAATCCGCAAAAAAACGTCGCGCTTCAAATCGGTATTTCCTTGGTAGACCCTTCGCCGATGGTAGCATCAGTTGGAAATTACATCGACAATTACCGGAAGATTTCAATATTGCTTTCGGACAACAGGGTTTTGCTACCTGGGGGGGACCAGACGGGGGGTCTTCTTTATATGGTGTCCTCACAAAACGCTTTATTCTCAAATCAGATCTAAGGGAATTTTTGAGCACGATTCACCTCTCCCTTGGGTTGGGTGGCGGTCAATTTCGCTCTGAGTCTGATATTGTAAATGAACAAGATTCCCTGGGGGTATTTACCAGCGTAGCAGTTCGTCTAGCAGAACCGGTAAGCGCTATTCTGGAATGGACAGGGCAAGATATGACCCTAGGATTTTCCTACGTTCCCTTCCGGAACCTACCCTTAACCCTCGTCCCCGCCATTACCGATATTACGGGATCAGCAGGAGATGGAACCCGATTTATCTTCGGGATTGGCTATGGCTTTTCTTTTTAGGGAGAATAAACATGAAACTATTGCACTCATTATTCAAATTCAGTTTAGCTGTGACCTGGATCGCCATCGCCCCCAGACCTGCTATTACTCAAACTAATAATCAGTCAGATATCACCGGACCGAATCCCATCGAAATTGCTGTTCCTACTACCCCACCTTCGGCTCCGGCAGTCGAACAAACCAATGGGAAGATTGGAGGTGCAACTGATCAAAGAACCGCAAAGGTAGATCGACAAAGTTATGAAACAAGGCTTCAGACAGTTAATCCTTCTCAAGCCGTTGCCCTGCAAGAAGCATTTCAAGCCCAGCAGTTTAGTGATTATACTGGGATTCCTCTCTACGGTGAAGTGCCTTCAGCTGAAGATATTGCCAATATATTAGATAATATTTGGCAACAAACAGGGGAAAAGCCTGGATTTATTCACATTTCTTCCCAAACTGACCAAATAGAACTTTTTTTAGTCGTTCCTCAATCTTCTGATAAAGTTACTGTCTCCAATAGTTTAACTGCTCAATCATCCTCTTTTATTATCCGGGAGACAGTACCGGACGTAGCCAACAAAGAGTTGCTATCTCTAGTAAGGAAATTTCAGCGAGACGTGAGCAAAAAGAGGAACCCCAGAAGATTATTGCAGAGTTCCCAGCAACTCTATCAGTGGTTGATTGCTCCTATAGAAGATGAGCTAAAAGCCCAAGGAATTGAGGTTCTGGTTTTGTCCATGGATTCTGGGTTACGTGGTCTTCCTGTGGCAGCCCTACATGATGGGGAACAGTATTTAGTCGAAAAATACGCCCTAGCCATCGTTCCCTGTTTTGGTTTGGCTGATATTGGCTATACTGATATCAGGGACACCCAAATCATTGCCATGGGGGCCTCCGAATTTACTAACTTAAATCCTCTTCCCAGCGTACCATTGGAGTTGGCAACCATTGCCGGGAAAATTTGGTCTGGGAAATACTTCCTGAATAGGGAATTTACCGTAGAAAACTTCACCCGTCAAAACCAGCAACAGTCTTTTGGTATTATTCATCTAGCAACTCATGGAGAATTTAAACCGGGACGACCGGAAAATTCTTACATCCAGTTTTACGACAGAAAACTTACTATTCCTCAATTTAGGCAACTTGCTACTGAACTGGGCTGGATTGACGCTGACACGGCTCCCATAGAATTGTTAGTGTTGAGTGCTTGTCGCACTGCTGTGGGGGATGAAATGGCAGAACTGGGATTTGCGGGACTAGCAGTGGCAGCAGGTGTCAAATCTGTCTTAGCCAGTCTCTGGTACGTCAGCGATGCGGGAACTCTGGCTTTAATGACGGAATTTTATAGCCAGTTATCTCAAGCTCCTATTAAGGCACAGGCTTTACGTAGAGCGCAGTTAGCTGTACTGAAAGGGGAAGTGTACATTGAAAATGGATTCCTCTATCTCTCCAATGGCGAAAGGATGCCCCTACCACCAGAAATAGTTTCTCAGAGCAATTTAGATTTATCCAATCCCTTTTTTTGGTCTGCTTTTACACTAATTGGCAATTGGAATTAACTTTAACCTACCTCACCCTTTAATCAATGTCATCTGGGTTGACTCCCATTTCTCGTAAACGCTGGGCTAACTTGTCAGCCCGTTGTTCCAAGGTAAAGATTCTGGTTTGTTCTTTTTTGATTAATTCCTCCACCAAGGGAGGAGCGAGTAGTTTTTTAACCGATAAAAATAGCTGAGAAAACTGATGAGAAACAATGAAGGTATCTTCGGAAAAATCCGTCCTAGTATATCCTCCTTTTTTCCCAGGATTAGCAAACACCAGCACTCTTTTCTTTTTCGGGTCTACTAACCAATACTCGGCAATTTCTGCCATTTCGTATTCATAGCGTTTAATCACATAATCATCCCGGCGATTGCTGCTCACAACTTCTACCACCAGAAGGGGTTTTTCGTCAAAATCCAAAACCCCCGCTCCGGGACGTTCGCTGATTTGCTCCCAAAGACTTTGATGACAAACGATAGCGTCAGGAATTCGCGATGTATTGTCATCTGTTCTCACTCCTACAGTGGTTTTCGCCACCATTGATAAATTTTGGTCCGCAAAATAGCGCTGTAACTTGTACACTAAAAATTCACAGATTTTGGCGTGTTTTAGAGTAGTTGCTCCCATGGGGACTATTTTGCCTCTCACTAATTCGTAGAGAACATCCGGTTCTCCTTCATATTCGAGATATTCTTGGAAAGTTAACAAATGTTCAACTTCAGGAGATTTATTAATTACCTCTGTTGCTGAGACGACAGCTTGTGTCATAGTTATACCTCAGGGGCGATCGCTGACTTATCTATTTTATCAAATAAAGCAGGGGGACTGACAACCGTCCCAACAGGTTCGGGAAACTACACTACCTGAATAATATCGGATAGCTTCATTATAGATGGTAGTAAAGCAAATGATAAAGAAAAAACTTACATCGGAGCAGTAGGACATATGGGAAAAGTTGTTGGAATAGATCTGGGGACGACAAACTCTTGCGTCGCCGTCATGGAAGGTGGTAAACCCACTGTTATAGCTAACGCCGAGGGTTTTAGAACCACCCCTTCTGTAGTCGCCTATGCCAAAAACGGCGATCGCCTAGTGGGTCAGATCGCCAAGCGGCAAGCAGTAATGAACCCGGACAACACCTTCTATTCAGTTAAACGCTTCATCGGACGCAAGTACAACGAAGTAACCAACGAAACCACAGAAGTTTCCTACAAAGTTCTGCGGGATGGTAATGGTAACGTTAAACTGGACTCTCCCGCCCAAGGGAAGAAATTTGCCCCGGAGGAAATTTCCGCCCAAGTATTGCGCAAATTAGTTGAAGATGCCAGCAAATATCTGGGAGAAACAGTAACTGATGCAGTAATAACCGTTCCTGCTTATTTCAACGACTCCAACGTCAAGCTACTAAAGACGCAGGTAAAATTGCCGGCATTGAAGTTAAGCGCATTATCAACGAACCCACCGCCGCTTCTCTCGCCTATGGCTTGGATAAAAAGAGTCACGAAACTATCCTCGTCTTTGACTTAGGGGGCGGTACCTTCGACGTTTCCATCTTAGAAGTAGGGGATGGGGTTTTTGAAGTACTAGCTACCTCTGGAGACACCCACCTGGGGGGTGATGACTTTGATAAGAAAATTGTAGACTATCTCGCAGCAGAGTTTAAGAAAAATGAAGGTATCGACCTGCGGAAAGACAAGCAGGCATTGCAGCGTCTGACAGAAGCAGCAGAGAAGGCGAAAATCGAACTCTCCAGTGTCACCCAAGCAGACATCAACCTGCCCTTCATTACCGCCACCCAAGATGGTCCCAAACATCTGGATATTACCCTAACCAGGGCACAATTTGAAGAACTAGCTGCTGATTTAATCGATCGCTGTCGCATTCCTGTGGAAAAAGCCATGGGGGATGCTAAAATTAAGAAGGATGCTATTGATGAAGTAGTGATGGTGGGAGGTTCCACTCGTATTCCCGCTGTGGTAGAACTGGTGAAGCGGATACTGGACAAAGCCCCCAACCAAACTGTGAACCCGGATGAAGTGGTGGCAGTAGGTGCAGCCATTCAAGGGGGTGTTCTCGCCGGAGAAGTAAAGGATATCCTGCTGCTGGACGTTACTCCCCTCTCCTTAGGAGTAGAAACCTTAGGGGGTGTGATGACCAAGATTATCCCCCGGAACACCACGATTCCCACCAAGAAATCGGAAACTTTCTCCACAGCAGTAGATGGACAAACTAACGTAGAAATCCACGTCCTGCAAGGAGAAAGGGAATTCTCCAAAGACAACAAGAGTTTGGGAACCTTCCGCCTAGACGGTATTCCTCCTGCACCCCGAGGTGTACCCCAAATTGAAGTTACCTTCGATATTGATGCTAACGGGATCCTGAACGTTACCGCTAAGGATAAGGGAACGGGTAAAGAACAGTCCATCAGCATTACCGGAGCTTCCACCTTACCCTCTGAGGAAGTGGATCGCATGGTTAAGGAAGCAGAAGCCAACGCCTCTGCTGATAAAGAACGGCGGGAGGCAATCGATCGCCGGAATCAGGCAGACTCCCTCGTCTATCAGGCTGAGAAGCAACTGAAGGAACTGGGAGATAAAGTTCCTGCTGCTGATAAAACTAAGGCGGAAGATTTGATTAAGGATCTCAAGGATGCAGTTGCCAAGGAAGATGACGCCCGGATTCAGACCTTGATGCCGGAACTACAACAGACACTCTATAGTATTGGCAGCAGCGTCTATCAGGAAGCTGGCGGCGTCGAAACCGACGGTGCTGCTCCTGGAAACGGCAGTGATGCTCCTAATGGGAGTACGGCGGATAGTGGCGAAGATGTCATTGATGCCGAATTCTCAGAAACGAAGTGATTGTAGGGTGGGCAATGCCCACCATGCAGCAGACGGAAAATTGCGCCATGTGGAGATTGGACATATATTCTTTAAACGCTATAAGATTAAACCGCAGAGACGCAGAGTACGCAGAGAAGGATAAGAGAGGAAGTTATTTATTGCCCACTTTGGAGGCGTGGGTGGGCGGTAAAACCTCGTTATGAATAAGCTTTTAACTGTCATGTACTGGCTCTAATATATGGTCTATAGTGATTTTAAAACTCTATCCAAAGTAATAACCACTTTCGAGCTATCCGTTGATGAGACGTGTCACCTATTTACAGAGATAGATCCAATTATACCCAGTGATTATCTCCAAAGAACCCTGGATGAATATTTGCCTCTTGTAAATGCTATTAACACGGAAAAAGCCCGTTCTGAATTGATTATTGCTCCAGTTCTTTTGGAAGTCAGACGTATCTTAAACTTTCAGATTGGTTTTTTTTCAGGAACAGATTTTACTGTGGATCCTGAAGTTGGACTCAATGGTTATTGTGATTATATCCTAAGTTATTCTTCAGAAATATATGAGATTCAATCCCCTGTGGTAACCCTAGTAGAAGCCAAGAATGAAAATATTAAAGGGGGGTTGGGACAATGTATTGCAGAAATGGTAGCTGCTCAAAGGTTTAATCAACAACAAGGTAATGAAATTAAAACTATTTACGGCGCAGTTACTACCGGAACCGCTTGGAAGTTCATAAAACTTGCAGAACAAGTGGTTTTTATCGATTTGAGTGATTATTATATTAAAGAAGTGGATAAGATTTTAGGTATTTTGGCATTTCCTTTTTCCTAACAACTGCTCAAATCCTTGTGTGTAGTGCTATAGATAGGCAATCGAACGGTAAAAGTACTGCCTTTATCTAATTCGCTTTCTACTTCAATACTACCACCATGGGAGTTCGAGATCGCCTTGGCAATAGGTAAACCTAAACCAAATCCTCCAGTTTTCCGAGAGCGATCTTCCCCCGCCCGATAAAATCGTTCAAAAATCCGCGACTTATCTTTCATCCCAATACCTATTCCTGTATCTTTCACCTTAATTAAAGCAAAACCATGACACCTAATAGCATTAGTCACTAAATTAGCTACCATGCGATATAACTGAGCCTCATTTCCCCTCACTTGTAATTCTGAGCTTAGGTTAAAATCGCCTCTCTAGCTAAAGCAGCTAGTTCCTCAGCAATATCGTTAACTATATCTTGGAGTATAATCAACTCACCAGTTGCAACTGGTAAATCTGGGCGCTCCATCCGCGCTAACAACAACAAATCTCCTACCAACTGAGAAAGGCGATTATTCTGACGCTGCACTACTTCCAAAGTACATCGCGCTTCATCTTCATTTAAAGAAGGTAACTGCAAACTGGATTCTACTGTTGCTCCAACCGCAGCTAGAGGTGTGCGTAACTCATGAGCAGCATCAGCAGTAAATTGTTGCATTTGTTGATAAGATTGATAAATAGGTTCCATGGCTAATGCAGCCAACCACCAACTGGCAATACCCACCAATAGCATGATTAAAGGTAATCCCACCAGGATAATCCATCTTACCGTCCCTACATAATCATCGAAATCAGACTGGTTGCGCCCTATTTGCAAATATCCCCAATCTTGATTATTTTTAGTATGCAAGGGGAGGGTAATTTGACGATAACGGATATTTTGATTGTCTTTAAGAGTATACCATTTGGGTTCCGTTTCCGTCAATCTCACCGAGGCTGGGATAAAATTGCCGGCGGTCGGCGAAGCCGCACTCTTAGTGATCGCCACTAACTCTCCCGAAATATTCACAAAATGGATATAATAATTATCAGATAGGTTAATTTTACTGGCAATATGCCTCTGGTTATCTATTGTATTATGGAAACAAGGAGCTGTCAATAAACACAAATTGGGCAAAAGTTGGTTTATTTCTGGCTCTAACTTACCAGGTTCTTTAAGTAAAGGTTCTATACTATCATGGAGAGTACCGGCAACAGATTCCACCTCTCTATCTATAGTTATCCTATGAGCGTGGGCGATGGCTTCATACATCCCTAAAGCGGATATACTCAAAATCCCTCCCATGACACCTGCATACCAAATCGCCAGTCTCCCTCTTCTCTCTCTAAATAGTTGATTTTGTGCTCTAAATACCATGAATCATTAATTTCGTAGGTTGGGAAGAGGTGCCGAAACCCAACATTGGCAGGGCGACCTTGGGTTTCACGAGCTTTCCTCATAGTGATAGCGAGCTTGGAGAAAATCAATGCGTTCTTTCCTCACTCGATATATTAGTCGGTGTTCACGAGTGATTCGGCGCGACCAAGTCTCAGGATCTAAGTGCTTAAGCAATTCTGGTTTACCGATACCTTGGAAGGGGTCTTTCATGACTGCTGTGACGAGATCAAACACTTTATCGGCTGTTTGTTTGTCGGTTCTGCACCACCAACGACAATCTTCCCGAAAACGGTTGGTGAAGAGAGGATATCGAGAAGGTATTTCTAATTCTGACGACCTTGGAAGATTAGATTTTGATTTTTTTTTCTTATCTTTCAATACCTAGATCCTCCCGCAGTTGATCTAAAGTATAAGGGGAAGAGGGTTCAACATAATCCCACTGTCGAGACTCTTCTAATGCTTCCAAGAGACGACGAGCGTTGGTGGGCGATCGCAGCAAATAAACAGTTTCTAACAAACGGCGCAGTTCATTAGCAGTCAACAAAGCGATATCCTGATGACCAGAACGTTTAATCACTGCAATAGTATTCTCTCTTTCTATTTGCTCTAACAGAGGGGCTAAGTTTTCTTGTGCTTGGGTGTAAGTGGTTTGGAGTTCAAACATTTTAATTGTTGTTTCGGCGGTTTATAGAGCAAGGTATTGATAGCGGTTTTTAATTATCTACAATAAATCATTATTCGAGTTTTGTCAAGGAATTTTTTGGGTTTCGCGCAAAAACGCCAAGGCGCAAAGTTTCCTTATAATAAGGATTTGTTGGGTAATATCTTAACCCTGTAGGGGTTTGATAAATGAGTCGCGGGTTGTGGGTTGGTGGGCAATAATAATTTACTCTCATGATGGGGTACCAAACGTTGTCCAAATTTACCACTCTACGAACTCTCAACTATCTTCTCTCACCTCAACTAAATCGAAAAATAATGTTCCACCTATTAAAGGAGAAGGAGAAACTGAAGTGGTTTTTGAAGGTGTAGGAGGAGTCGGAGGAGAAACAGTTACAGTAGGGAGCAACTCCAACCAAGCTTTTACAGACTGAGGACGATTTTCTGGATCTGGCTGCATCGTCGCAATTATGGCTTGCTTTAACCCGTCGCTTAGAGGAACATTATCAGGAAACCCCTGTCTACACTCTTTTGTCATAAGGGGGCAATTAGATAAAATCTCCCGTTACTAGATAGTACAAAGAACCTGCACAAGCGTATATATCCACTGTAGGGGACTGTCGCCATTTTTTTGCTCCTTCTTTCCCTTTCAAATCTTCCGCCACTGACCGATTTATCTGCTCCCAGGGAGCGTACAAACGAGTAAACGAGGTGGTCATGGTTTCTCCCCCCGTCTCCCTAGCAATGCCAAAATCAATGAGCATCACCCGTTCATCATCATCTCGCACCATGATATTGGCAGGTTTTATATCCCGATGGATGATTCCTTTTTTGTGGCAAAATTCTAAGGCAGAACCTATGTCTTTCATGTAGGCGATGGCTTTCTCTTCTGATAATCTCCCTTTTTCCTCTACTAAGTCTTGCAAATTTGTTCCCGATACAAAGTCCATCACCAAACAGGGGATCCCTTCTTCTTCAAAAGAATCGGTAATTTGAACGATATGGGGATGAGGGGTTCGACTGACGGCTGCCAAGAGTTTGGCTTCTTTCTTAAATAAGTCTATTAATTGAGAACGGTTCTTTTTGTTGTGAGCGGATAGGTTGGGTACCTTGATAACAACGGGAAAGTCGTCCCCTATTCTTAGATCCCATGCTTTGTAGGTTACCCCAA
>JACONB010000020.1 GCA_014323965.1 Prochloron sp. SP5CPC1
CTTTGGAGGGCTTGCCCCTCTGCTCACGTCTTTCTGGAATTTCGATGCCGTGAGTTATGGCATTGTTCACCAGATGGGTCATGGGATCGTAAAGGGACTCCAAAATCATCTTGTCTACTAAGACATTCCGTCCTTCTACGTGCAATTGTGCTTGTTTGTTCAATTTTAGGGATATCTCCCGCACTGCCCGACGGAGGCGATCGCCGGTTTGACCGAAGGGAACCATGCGGGCATTGGTCAATCCATCTTGCAAATGGGTGATTACTTGGCGAAAGTTTCTCGCTACTTGGTCCGTCTCATCTACTACGAATTCAATGTCTTCGGATGCCTCTTTTACCCTCACGATCAGCTCGATCATTTCCTGAGAGAGCAAGTGGAAATTGCTAAAACGATCCATTTCCAAGGGATCGTAGTCATCCCCTGAAAACGTGGTTTGGCTCGATAACCTCTGTTTCTCCTTGGGCTGGAATTTATTGCTACTTGTTAGCAGAGCCTTTTCCAGAAGCGATCGCTCGTACAAATCTTGCATTCGCGCCCCCAGGTCAATCAAATTCTGCACCTGGATGAGCAAATTATCCAGAAATTGCCGCAGCCTTTTTTGGTCTTGTTCCAGACTATTGCGATTGACTACCAATTCTCCCATCCAGTTGTTGAGGTTGTCCAGTTGTTTGACTGGAACCCTCATTGTTTGTTCAAAGTCTTTGGGTTTTGAGGGGCGGGGTCTTTGAGACGGGAGTTCTGCGGCTTTCACCGCTGCCGCCCCTCCCATAGTCAGGTTTGTTTCTGATAAAAATTCTTCTAAATCGCCGAACTCGGTATCTCTTACCACCAAATTGGCTGCGGTGGGTTTCGCTACGCTTCCTTTTTCGCCCTCACGGTCCAGGTTAATTGCAATCCTACCGTCAATATTGCTAATTGCTGGAGAGTCTATCTCCGCTTCTAACTGTTGGTAGTCTTTTTCTGACCACTTGGGATCTGGCAGTTTGTCGATTAAGTCATCTAATTCGGCAAACTGCTCGTATACTAGGGGCATTAGGGCTGCTTGTAAAGATATTTCCTCTCCTTTTGGCGGCGCTGTTAACTCTTCAAACAGGTTCTCCAACTCCAAATCTCTTTCTGTTACCGACGGTGTTTCTTCTGTAAACAGGTCATCAATGTCCAAATCTTCTTCAACCTCAGTGCTCTTGTGGTCTGACACTGGTTTTCCTATTTCCTGGAAAGAGAAGCCTTCACCAAACAACATCTGAGTATCTTTATTTACCACCGATTTGCTGCTCTTGCTTTTAGTGACCTTCTCTTTTTGTGCTGATGAGTCTTCACCAAACAGGTCATCCGCCAAGTCCTGATTTAATTCCTCCCTCTCTTCCTCTAATACTGGTTCTTCTTCAAAAGAGAAGCCTTCGCCAAATAAGACTAAGGTATCTTTGGCTGGTATCTGCTCTTGTTGCTTTGATGAATCTGAATCAGCAACAAGAGAAGATAATTCAGCAAATAGGTCCTGAAAATCGGCTTCATCCGCAGACGATGAAGTCTCTTTTTTCTCTTCCATTTCAGCAAACAGAGACTCAGCCTTAGCTTCTTCCGAGGACGCATCCATTTGAGTTTTGTATATTTTACTTTTCACAGCTAATTTCCTGCTCATGCGCATAATTCATGTATGCATGTACATGTACTTTAATTTGTATCTTCGCGCGGGGCACTTTCTTTTCATACATTCTTATTCTAGCAAATCTTACACTGGTTTTTACTCTCATTTTTTTATCTTTTTAGTCAACTTTAATTTTCCAAGCTATAACCTAACTCAACTAATATTTGTGGCGATTGTAGCCATTTAGGCGTTACTTTAACAAATAATTTCAGGTAAACTTTTCCCACAATTAACTTTTCCATTTCCTGTCGCGCCGATGTACCAATTGTTTTCAGCATTTTTCCTCCTTTCCCAATTAAAATACCTTTTTGCGAGTCGCGCTCTACATTAATTGCTGCTATAATCCTAGTTATTGACTTAACTTCTTCTATTTTTTCGATGGTGATCGCTACTGAGTGGGGAATTTCCTGCCGGGTGTGGAGTAATATTTGCTCTCGAATCAATTCCCCCATGATAAAGCGTTCGGGTTGGTCTGTGATTAAATCCGGCGAATAATAGTAAGGGCCACTATCTAGTTGAGAAATTAACTTAACATGTAAATTATTTAAGCCTTGCTTAGTTGATGCAGAAAATTTAACGAAAGACCAACCTTGCTCTTCGGCTATTTTAGCATAACTTTCATCTAGTTCCCCAGGATTGGTCGGTTGGAGATCCGATTTATTTAGTCCTAAGATTATTGGGTTTTTGGTCTGTTGGAGGAGTTGGACAATGAAGGTATCGCCTTTTCCTAATTTTACGGAACTATCCACCACGAATAGTATTATATCTACTGCATTAATTGCTCTAAGGGCATTTTGTACCAAGACTTTCCCCAGTTGGTGATGAGGTTTATGGATCCCTGGGGTATCCACAAAAATTAACTGAGCTTCTTTGGTTGTGAGAATACCCCGCAAGCGGTTGCGGGTTGTCTGGGGGACAGGGGATTATCTCCCACTTTACCTCTCGATTGTGCTTCCTAGTATTATAGGGGGAAGGAGATAAAATCTAGGGTGCTGACTTCTCATGATACACGGTAAGTTTTATGGAAACCCCTTTACCCCTTTCCCTCACTCTCATTATTATCTTCCTGGTGGTAATTGTAGCGATCGCCGAAAGACTGAATCAACTCATTACAGACGATCAAGAGCTAACCAGGAAAGTGGTACACATCGGGGCTGGCAATGTTATCTTATTAGCATGGTGGCTAGATATTCCTGGTTGGGTAGGTGTAGGGGCAGCGATTATTACGGGAGCGATAGCTCTCACCTCTTATTTTATCCCCATTCTCCCTTCAATCAATAGTGTGGGACGGAAAAGCCTAGGGACTCTATTCTATGCTATCAGTTTTGGTGTCTTAGTGGCTTGGTTTTGGCCTGGACATCTACCCCAATACGCAGTTATAGGCATTTTAGTCATGGCTTGGGGAGATGGTATGGCAGCCATTATAGGGCAACGTTACGGTAAACATCCCTACCAAGTCTTGGGAACGACTAAAAGCTGGGAAGGTTCTGGTACCATGGCTATAGTAAGTCATTTCGTCTCCTGTCTCATTCTCCTCCCTGGGGCTGACAATATCTGGCACAGTTGGTTAATATGCCTCATAGTAGCAGTAGTGGCTACTTGCCTGGAAACTATCTCTAAGCTAGGTGTGGACAATCTTACTGTACCTATTGGCAGCGCTGCGATCGCCTTCTACTTATCTCAACTTTCTAATTAAAATCCCATGTTTACTATTACCCCCTCCCAACAGCAATACCTAACCTATATCCTCGCGGATACTGACACTCCTTCCCGTCTAGAAGTAGTACCGGAACGAGGAGGAATAATTACTCCTTGGCAACTTGACTCTCTCGATATCCTCTATCTGGATCGGTCCCGTTTTGCTAATCCCCAAATGAGTGTTCGCAGAGGTATTCCCATTTTGTTTCCTATTTGCGGCAATCTCCCCAATAACCGATATACTTACCAGGGGCAGGAATATACCCTGAAACAACATGGTTTTGCTCGGGATCTGCCTTGGGAATTAAGCCAACAGTTCACAGAGACTTGTGCTAGCATTACCCTGGTGCTGAACAGTAACGACCAAACCCGCGCTGTTTATCCTTTTGACGAGATGATATACGGGCAGCCGCAAGCCCCCGCATAAATGACGGGGGACAAGGCTACGCGGCGACTTTAGCCGCAGTGACCACAATCACATCTGAAAGGTTGCAATTTGATGCCGAAAATGTTAGAGTAAAAATATGATTACCCTCGAATTCAAGGCCAAAGGCAAAGAAACTCAATACCGCGCGATCGCCTCTGCCATCCGTACAGCACAGTTCATCCGTAATAAGTGCTTGCGGTACTGGATAGATAATCGAGGTATTAGTCGTGTCGAATTGTCTCGGCATAATACTTGGGCGCCTTTGAGTTTGCCTTTGTAAAAGCTTTGAATTCGCAAGCTTGTCAGGCTTCAGTGGATCGTTGCTGGTCAGCGATTGCTCGGTTCTTTGATAACTGCAAAAAGAAAGTCCCTGAGAAAAAAGGCTACCCCAAGTTTAAGAATAGAAGTCGCTCTGTTGAGTACAAGACTAGTGGATGGAAGCTTTTGGATCCTAAGCACATCCAATTCACCGATGGGAAGGAGATAGGGAAACTTAAGCTAATAGGGACTTGGGATTTGGCTTTCTACACTTCGGACCAGATTAAACGGGTCCGGTTGATTAAAAGAGCTGATGGATACTATGTTCAGTTATGTATTAAGGTTAATGTCGAGATAGAAAGCCAGCCCACGCACAGAACAGTGGGGCTAGACTTGGGATTGAAGTACTTCATTGCTGATAGTAATGGTGAAGTTTGGTTGGAGCCTAGATTCTATCGGGAATCCGAACACCAACTGAATAGAGCCAACCGCAAAAAGTCTAGGAAGTATCGTAGAGGGGTAAAACCACAGTCCAATAACTACCGCAAAGCTAGAGAACGATATGCTCGGAAGCACTTAAGAGTAAGTAGGCAGCGTAAAGAGTATTGCAAGCGAGCTGCATACTGCGTAATCCAAGCTAACGACTTGGTCGCCTATGAAGACTTAAATGTAAAAGGGCTGGTAAGGAATCGAAAACTAGCTAAATCGATAAGTGACGCTGGATGGTCCACATTCCGGGAATGGTTAGAGCACTTTGGTAGGAAGTACGGGAAGGTAACGGTCGCTGTACCTCCACACTACACCAGCCAGAATTGCTCTAATTGCGGTGAAACCGTTAAGAAGTCACTGTCATGTAGAACTCATGTTTGTCTTTCTTGTGGCTACGTGGCAGATAGGGATGTAAATGCCGCCCGGAACATCTTAATCAAAGGACTAACTACGGTGGGGCACACCGGAAGTCATACGCTTGGGGAGACGGGGTCTCTGGCTGTATTGGATTCGTCCTGTACAGCTAAATCCGGTCGTGGAACCAAGAATCCCCCGGGGGGAGTGTCAAATGACTATTAAGCGATTAATTTTAAGTCTGCTAACCATTTTAGCTGTGGTTAGAGTGCTGTTCTCGTTGCAAGACAGCTTTGCCCAGCCTCAGATTCAAAGTCGTCTGGAACTTTATCAAACTAATCTGTTACTCCATGCAGCAGAAGTATCTGACGACCATTTGATTGCTGTTAGGAATGTTTTCGTGGGTCCCGCTCCTCTTGCTGCTGCTGAGAAACAGTATCTCCGCGCTCGGGAAGTAACAGAAAAGAGTCTTGCTAATTTTCAGGGACAGCAGTTAGAGTTACAACAGTTACTTGATGAGATTGATTTAAAATTGGGTATAATTCAGGCAAAGCAGGGAAAAACCAAAAGGGCTATCACCACTTGGCAGAAGTTAATTGACAGGGAGGGAGATGATAATTATCATAGTTCAATAGCCCAGACTGGTTCGGTTTTGATGAAATTATGGAGTCTATCCCCGGTGCAGCCTACCGATATTGAATCCATACCGACAACAAATTTAGATGGTTGGTTTCTCTATGCAACCAGAAAGCATTTGGATTGGGTCCAAGGGCATTTTCTTACTCCCTCACCCTGGAAAGAAAGAGAAGAATATGTGGCACGTCAAGCACTGTTAAAATTAGCTCTCATTAGCACTATTCCCCTATTAACAGGCATTCTGGGAATAGGGTTGGGGTTATTTTTGCTGGTGCAGTGGTTCATTAAACGGGAAACTGCCATTCTTACCCTTAATAGTACCATGACTTGGGAAGTCCCTTGGGATGGAGAAGTTGTTTGGCAAGTGCTCATTATTGGCTTTTTCTTCATCGCCCAACTTGTGGTACCCTTATTATTAGGTATCTTGGGTATTGAAATCACTGCCTTGAACCTCCGTCTCCAGGCTGGAGCTATTTTGGTTACCTATATCCTGCTGGCTATGGGGGGATTGTCAGTGCTGTATTTTTCCCTCAAGCCTTTCTTCCCCTTACCCTCAGAGTGGTTTAAGTTAGAATGGCAGGGTAACTGGTTTATCTGGGGTTTAGGGGGTTATTTAGTAGCCTTACCCTTGGTTGTGTTAGTATCCCTGATTAACCAACAAATCTGGCAGGGACAGGGAGGTAGTAATCCCCTTTTATTCTTAGCTTTGCAAGCCCAAGATAGGGTAGCCTTGGCTATGTTTTTCCTGACTGCTTCCCTGGCTGCACCCATATTTGAGGAGATTATATTTCGCGGTTTTCTGTTACCTTCTCTGACTCGTTACTTGCCCGTTTGGGGTAGTATTGCAGTGAGCAGTTTGATTTTTTCAGCCGCTCATCTTAGTTTATCAGAAGTGTTACCCTTAATGACTTTGGGAATAGTTTTGGGGTTTGTTTATACCCGCTCCCGCAACCTCCTTGCTCCCATGTTACTCCACAGTCTCTGGAATAGCGGGACTTTATTTAGTTTGTTTCTTTTAGGGAGTGGAGGATAAGTTTCACGCAGAGGCGCAGAGTCGCAGAGAGGGGAAAGAAGGGTTAAAGGAACCAAAGACGTTGGTCTTGATGAACTCCTGGAGGAAGCAATCCTTCTAAAGAGTATTCCGCAGCCCGATCTGCATAATAGGTAGTAATGGGTAAGCGAATAGTTTGGGTGGAACCCACTTGCATCTCGCTCAACCAATATACTTGTCCTGCGAGGGTTAAGATATCTGTATCTCCCATTATCAGGCGAATACGCAGGGGACGAGGAGAACTATTTTTGCTCACCTTCGTCTCTGCTTTACCTGTGGTGAGAATAATTGCTTCCTTGGGGCAATGTTCCCAACCATAGCCTTTTTCTGGGTTAGTATAACCTCCATTGTTTATTGCTACTGCTCTGCAAGTACCTGATTTGATGACTTCTACCACGTCTAATTTCTCTAAACCTTCTTTTTGCAACAGGGGCAGCAGTTCTTTGAAGACTTCTCGTTCCGGTTTCGTCACGTCTCCGTCTCGATGAATTACTAGGTGTTTCAGGGGTGAATTGTATTTCTGTTGATATAAAAGAGCTAAGTCTAGGAGTAGATTTCGCAGGGCGTCAGAATCAAAGGTTTCCAAGTGAGCGCTTAATTCTGTGTTGGACCAACCTATTAGTTCCCCTCTTCCATCAATAACAAAAGCAGAAGCTCCCACGGCGCGATTATTCTTCCTGCCGATGTCTAAACCAATAAAAGCATCGGCATTTCCAGGCATTTCTTTCAATCTCCAGCTGCTATATCCTAATTTAGCGTTGATACCTAATATCAGATTTTGACGAATAAAACTTTGACTTTGAGTACTTTGCTTTAAAGTATCATGATTCATCATTTGGGAAGGAAGTTGCAGCTTAATTAGCTCATTTTTGATTGTTTTATAGGGATCCACTTTCCTATCGTAATCTGGATGTTCCGATTCGGGAACGAAAGCAAACACGAACTCCCCATTTTTCAGTTCCTGACAAATGCGCTTAATTTCTACTGGATCTTTAGGGTTATAAGGTATCTCCTTTCTTTTTAAGTCAATTTCCAATCGAGCAAATTCTCGTTTTAATGCTGGGCTATACTGTCGCACCTCCTTTTCCAAACTTTTAGGGTACAAGACAAAACATTTTATCTCCTCTGGTTTCTCCAAAATCTTACCTTTCCACAAAGCTTGTCCCGGTTTCTCAACCGTAACTTGCCCAAAGTCCAAGTTTTGCTTATTATCCCCCTGCAAGAACCATTGTAGTCGTTCTGGTTTCCGTAAAGACGGGGAAAATGGCACCGAGATACTATTTATTTGGAATTTATTGTCTTTATTCAGAAAATCGATAGTCTTTATTGCCATTTTTACCTTATCATGAATAGGTAACAACTGCTGTTCCCAAAATTTATTATCTATCTCCGTTCTATCATAGAGTTTTTTTAACAATTGAGGCATATGGGAAGCTTCAAAATCCTTCTTTCCCTTAGACTTATACCGCACTTTCACCACGGGAGTGGATAAATTCAGGTTTCCTGAGGGTAAATTACCGTTTTTCCGGTGATATTGAAGAACACTCTTATTTCCCAATTCCACCAACCGAGTATCGATAGTGTCTTCTCCAACTTGGATAAATTCGCAACTTTTACCGTCATAGGTGTGTATCAGTCTTTCTCCCTCCCTGAGTTTCTCGGTTCCCAGCTCATAAATAGTCTGACGAGAGCGATATTCGTTGCCAAAATCTATGGTTAAAACTAGGTGTTGGTTTTTGTCCCGCAGGAAATCAAAGGTAAGATAGCGCTGGGCTTCATATTTCCCGTTATTGGAAACCTGAGAGTAAATGCGCTTACGATAATAATCCACTCTGGAAACCCTGCGTGCGCGGTTAAAAGCTTGAAATAGAGCCAAGTTACACACTTGAAACAAGAAACGTTGGTACTTAGAGTGAGCCAAATTCACTGGTTCTTCTTCCATTACCCTATACTCTTTCGTCTCGTGAGGTAAAGATATGGGGCTGAAAATAGCTGAGTTATAAATATCAGCGAGAATAGCACATTTGTGTTGCCATTTGAGTTTACCTGCGATTTTCCCCACGTCTTTTGCTAAATTATTCTGGTCTATTTCCCCAAGAAGTTGCAGACGATACCGAGTATAGGGAACCTCGGTAATAGGTTTTTCGCTCACAAAACTCAATTCTCGAATATTTTCCATTTTTTTTAGTGTTTCACGCAGAGGCACAGAGACGCAGAGAGGAGGGGAGAGGTACTATACATGTTTAAGACCTTTTAGACGGTGGATATTTTCTAACCCCTTACTCTGAATCAATACTCCAAATTTACCTAAACCCATAGGATCTATCAATTGATGGAGAGCGTCACGACGCTTTAGTACTTCCTGGAAGTCTAACATACCGTTGGAAAGGGCAGCAAGGCGATCGCCCAACCCCAAAGCCATCAAAAACAATCCCTGGTGAGTAAACCCCACTTTGGTTAAACCCCACTTCTCTCCTTGACGTTCCAAAGCGGTAAAATCTACATGGGTGGTAATATCCTGCTTTCCAATGTTAATATAGGGATTCTGATGACGACGATGTTGGTAGTAACAAAGCAAAGTCCCTTTTGCTCTTTGAGGATGATAGTATTTTACCGCAGGATAGCCATAATCTATAGTTAAGAGGTATCCTCGGTGCAATTTTTCCCCAACAGTTTTCAACCAATTTAATGCTGCAAGATTTACTTCAGTGCGATATCCTTCTCTGTAAGCATTGGTAGGAAATTCTACTCCTACCAATGCAAAATATTCTTCCAGTCGGGGTGTAGACAACTCCCCCCTCACCTCTTTAAATCCTTCTGCCCCTATAGTAACATATATTTCCCGTAATTTTCCCTTTTCAAGGATAACTTGATGAACAGGGAAAGCATCCACTAATTCGTTGCTGAAACAACAACCTATAATAGAACCTGTTGGTATTTCTTCCCAACCTTTCCAGGAGATATTTATCTTTTTCTCTAACCAGGGCTGAAGCAACTCTTGTTGTTGAGTAATTAATGCTGGTGCTTCCTCTAGGATAACATATTGGAGAACTTGAAGCAAGTCTGGGTAATGGTTTTCCAAATAATGGAGAATATCCTGAGCTAAGATACCAGATCCAGCCCCCATTTCCACTAACATAAAGGGTGCAGGACATGCCATATTTTCCCACATATCCCGAAATTGTACCGCTAATAATTCCCCAAAATCTGCACCCAGAGAAGGAGAGGTAAAGAAGTCTCCCCGAGAACCTATCTTAACCTTCCCTGAGCTATAATAGCCATAGTTCGGATGATAAAGAGCCAAGTTCATATACTCGACAAAGGTGATTCTTTGTTCTCGGGAGGCTTTTATGCGATTAGTAATGATGTTCTTTAGTTTATTAGACATAGAAGTAGGGCATTGCCCACCGAGCGATCCCGAAGATCCACCTGAAATTTCCGCCCTTATTATCAAGAATAAAAGACTCTCCTGTTAACTCACCCAGCTTAAAATTGCTGGCTCACGTGGATTACTGGACTATTATATCAAGTCTGACCCCATTATAAATACCGTAGGTTGGGTTGAGTACCAGCGAAACCCAACAACAGTTGCTGTCGTGGCTGGTGCTTTTCTAAGCCCTCGGGTCTCAGAGAGAAGTTGGTACTGTTGCCCGTGAACCCAACCAACGAAGTTAACCCCACATTAGGTCAATCCAACACCCAGCTGATTCGTCTCTTTGAGGATGATGACGGCAATCCTATCCTAGTCATTGTGGACGGGGTTCGGCTCTGGTATAGTTACCATCTCCCCATCCCCCTATCCCCCCATCCCTCCATCCTGTCATCAGTTGCAAAGCATTAATTTTGAAAGGACGAATATGGGCCATCACCCAGAGACCAAAACGCCGTATAATGACAATAGGGAACCAGTTATTAGAAAAGAGGCGATCCAGAAAATCCGTAAATCCTAAAATAGTTAAATTCTCCCACTTACGCCACCTTTCATACCGTTTAAGAACCCGAATATCCCCAATATCCTCACCTTCCAAAGAAGCTTTCCTTAACACTTGCTCTAGGGCAGCAGCATCCCGTATCCCTAAATTCATTCCCTGTCCCCCAACAGGATGACAACAGTGAGCAGCATCCCCAATTAAAGCTAGTCTGGATTGAGTATAGCTCCTGCAGCTCATCAACTGTACCGGAAACAAAAAGCGATCGCTCACCAACTCCAGTTTCCCCAACAACCCTCCAGTGCGTTCCTGCAACTGAGCCAAAAATTCTCCCTCCTCCAATTGCTGCAAAGCTTGTGCTTCTCCATGAGGAGCAGTCCAGACGATTTGACAGCGGTTTCCCGGTAGAGGCAAAACCCCCATAGGTCCGGTGGGCCAAAACCTTTCAAAAGCGATATCATTCCGTTCTGCGGAGTGTTTAATAGTAAAAGCAACACAGGATTGCCAGTATTTCCAGCCCCGAGTGCCAATACCAGCCCCAGTGCGAATAAAAGACTTAGCTCCATCAGCCCCCACCACCAATTTCGTCCGCAGCTTCCTAGTTTGCATTCCTTCTTTGATTGCAATCTCAGCCCCAGACGCCTGGTAAGACACCTCTTTTATCTCAGCGGGACACAACCAGCTCACATTGGGACATGTAGTGATAAACTCCTGCAAAGCCCTCAGCACCACACTATGCTCCCCCACATAGCCCAAACATTCCTTTCCCAAATCTGCCCTCTGGAATTTTACCCCCAGACGACCCATATCTGAGAGTTGAATCTGGCTAAACTTAGCAATGTGAGGTAATATATGCTCCCAAATCCCAATTTCAGCAAAAATTTGACTGGAAAGCAGAGTGATCGCATAAGCTTGTCTCTTAGCTGCCGCTACTTCCAGGGGTCGTGCTTCTATTATCACTACATTCAGTCCAGAATTCTTGAGAGCACTCCCTAAAGTTGCCCCCACAATTCCCCCACCAATAATAGCCACATCGTAATCAAAACTCGGTTTGTTATCATCTTTGAGAGATTCTAGCGTCATTCTTAACAATTGTTTAAAAAAGGATAAAAATCTTTACCTTCTTCAATATTAACAAAATTCAACAATCGCCGCCTGTAGCGGATGAAAGGGACTGGTAACTGTTACTGACCAAAATCCAACCGCGCCCGCTCCACTATTTCCACAGTTATTTCCTCCAGGTTAGCAGCACGAGCGAATTGTTCAATCTGCTTCCGCGCTTGGGTGCGAGCAAAAAAAGGAATATTCTTCAGTTTAGCTTTTGCTGCTGGGGTCCAGCGTAAAGTATCCGTAAAATCAAAGTCACTCATAATACCCTCACATATTACAGTTATCAAATGTGTGCGATTCTCATTATATTCTAAGATAATAAGAATGCCACTTTACACAGAACGGAAAACAGCTGAAATATTTTTCAAAATGCCATAAAATTAATGCATTGAGTGAGGTTGGTACTCGTCATCGGGTGGCTTATCCTCATTATATCTTTATTTTACGATCCCATTACCCCCTACTTATCTAATCCTGACGCAAAATGGAACTTGAGCTTTCTGCGTCTGGATCCCAGACTATTCGATTCAGAACTTTGCCATGAATTTCTCGAGGTACAGGGAGAATGCCTCTCTGAAGCACCTTTTCTCGTCGGGGGAAAGACTTTCTGGGGTACAAGAATTTTCTGGGGTATAGTCATTCCCTGCGCCATAATGATTCTGCTAGTTTTTGGTCACGAACTTTGGCGACGTATTTGTCCCTTATCATTCCTGTCTCAAATTCCCCGAGCATTGGGAATACAGCGTAAGCGGAAGATAGTCAACTCCCGCACCGGGAAAGTTCGCTATGAGATAGTTAAAGTCCAAAAAAATTCCTGGTTAGCCCGCAATCATCTCTACTTGCAATTTGCCCTACTTTGTACCGGTTTAATAGCCAGAATTCTCTTTCTGAATTCAGATCGTATTGTCTTAGGCAGTTTTTTACTCCTCACCATCTTTTCCGCTATCCTAGTGGGTTACTTATTCAGCGGCAAAAGTTGGTGTCAATATTTCTGCCCTATGGCTCCTGTGCAGCTAGTTTATGAAGGTCCCCGCTCATTACTGGGTAGTGAAGCTCATCGCGGACCAAAACAAACTATCACTCAATCTATGTGCCGCACTGTAGAAAAAGACGGTCAAGAAAAAAGTGCTTGCGTCGGCTGTCAATCTCCCTGTGTAGATATTGATGCGGAACGTTCTTATTGGGAAGTAATTAATCAGCCCGGTCGCAAATTGGTGCAATACGGTTATGTGGGCTTGGTAATAGGGTTTTATCTTTACTATTTCCTCTACTCAGGCAGCTTGAATTATTATTATTCTGGAGCTTGGGGTCATGAATCAAATAAGTTAGAGACCCTTTTTAATCCAGGATTCTACATTAACAATACAGCCATTCCCATTCCCAGACTGATTGCTGCCCCCCTGACAATTATCTTTTTTGTGGCCCTCGGTTATTGGGGATTCAGTCAACTGGAAAAAGCTTATCGAGCTTATCTTATCAGGAACAAGAAAAATATCGATAAACAACAAGCACAGCACCACATCTTTTCTCTTTGTACTTTTGTCGTCGTCAATATCTATTTTACTTTTGTTAGTCGCCCCGCATTGAAGTTATTCAACTCACCTTCTTTAGAGCAGGGAGCTAGTGTTGTGGTAATTATACTCAGTACTATTTGGCTTTATCGAACCCTGGGGAGGAGTAATGAAGCCTATACTAAGGAAAGTATTGCTAATAGTTTGCGCCGTTAGCTAGGTAAATTACCCATCGACTTATCAAAATTCGATTGATTAATGGTAGTAAACTGGCCTCTCACGATCTGCAACACGGGGACGAAATCGTCTTCGGACCCCAAGCGTTTGCCATTTATCAATATCGGCAGCGGGACGTTTTTCCCACCATGCCTCCTGACGATCCATTTGACATTACTCTGATCGATCCGGCTATGATGGATATAGAACTTGAGGATTAATTAGCGTATTGTAACTGATGAAGGTGAACCCTTTTGCCCAACAAATCGGACAGTCTAGAGCAATTCAATTATTGCAGCAAGCCATTCGGCGCGATCGCATTGCCCCAGCATATTTATTTGTCGGGAGCGATGGAATCGGCAGGTCAATGGCTGCCCGGGGTTTTGGGGAATTATTAATTAGTAAAGTAGCATCTTCAAAAGAAAAGTATCTCAATCAACGACAGCGGTTGCTTGCCGGTAATCATCCCGATTTCTTGTGGGTGCAGCCCACTTATAATCACCAGGGTAAATTACTCACAGCGTCCGAAGCAGCGGCAGCAGGACTAAAGCGCCGAGGGTCGCCCCAAATTCGCATTGAGCAAATTCGGATTCTGAGCCAATTTCTCAGTCGTCCTCCCTTAGAAGCATCCCGTTCTGTAGCAGTAATTGAAGATGCTCAGAAAATGGTGGAACCAGCAGCCAATGCCTTGCTCAAGACTTTAGAAGAACCAGGACGAGGGACTATAATTTTAATTGCACTCGACCCAGTTTCTTTATTGCCTACCCTGGTGTCTCGCTGTCAGCTCATTCCTTTTACGACCCTAGGAGAAGAAGATTTAAAGCGAGTATTGCGACAAATGGGTGAAGAAGAAATTATAGCACATCGGGAATTATTGGCTATGGCTGAAGGAAGTCCCGGCAAAGCTATACTTGCTTACAACGCAATAAAAGCTATTGGTTCTGAATTGCTCCATCAGCTCACCCAACCTCCTAAAAATCCTCGTCATGCTTTAGAACTAGCCAAACAAATAGATAAAGAACTGGACAATGAGCACCAATTATGGTTAATCGATTATCTCCAGTACTGCTATTGGCAAAAATGGCACCTAAGGAGTCTGATGGAACACCTTGAGCATACCAAGAAATTGCTTCTCAGTTACGTTCAGCCGCGCTTGACATGGGAATGCACCTTATTGCGCATCGCCAACCCAAACTTGTAGGGGCGCAAGTGGTTTGCAATGCATAACCTACTATCTCAGTTTTATCAGTTTCTCTGTAGTTAAATTTTATTTCTACGTTAGGAATTAAACAAATAGCGTTCAATTAATAAAATAGCTACAATATCGTCCACCGGACGAGGAGGAAGACGCATACCTTGAGGAATGAGTCTTATTAGTCCTTGAGGAGGATACATTTGCCAATAGCGCTCCCGTGCTTCTAAGGAACTATTCCGCTCGTCTACCATCACAATAGGTAGAGATGGGGATAAAATAGACTCAATCTTATTCTGCCAACTTTTGGCTGTAGTTTGGTCACCCATTACCACCAGTTCAACTGCAAATTTATGAATTAAAGACTCAATTTTAGAAATAACTTCTTGGGCAATAATT
>JACONB010000021.1 GCA_014323965.1 Prochloron sp. SP5CPC1
TCCACTATACTATCCTCACAAAATCTCTCCTCCCCTTACCAGATAAATGGCACGGTTTAACGGATACAGAAAAGCGCTATCGTCAAAGGTATGTAGACTTAATAGTCAACCCAGGAGCGCGAGAAATATTTCGCCGCCGGGCACGAATAACAGCAGGAATAAGACGCTATTTAGAAGAGCGAGACTTCCTTGAAATAGAAACCCCCGTATTGCAATCCCAAGCAGGGGGCGCAGAAGCTCGTCCATTTATTACTTACCACAATACTTTGGAGATGGATTTATATCTCCGCATCGCCACAGAATTGCACCTGAAACGGTTAGTAGTAGGGGGATTTGAAAAAGTATTTGAATTAGGGCGCATCTTCCGCAACGAAGGAGTTTCCACTCGTCACAACCCGGAATTTACTTCCATAGAAGTATACCAAGCCTACGGCGATTATAACGATATGATGAACCTAACGGAAGATTTAATCAAAACCGTCGCCGAAGAAGTTTTAGGTACCACAGAAGTCAACTATCAAGGGAAATTAATTCATCTAACAACTCCTTGGCGTCGGGAAACTATGCATAATTTAGTCCAAGAAGTAACAGGATCAGATTTTACTCAATTTCCCAATTTAGAGGCAGCCAAAGCAGCTTGTACTGCTGCGGAAATTGACATTCCTGAGGGTTGCAAATCTTTAGGGGAAATACTGAATGAAGCCTTCGAGCAAAAAGTAGAACCCACCCTCCTCCAACCCACATTTGTCTTAGATTATCCCATAGAAATATCCCCCCTCGCTAAACCCCATCGCTCCAAACCCGGTTTAGTAGAAAGATTTGAATTATTTATTGTGGGACGAGAACTGGCGAACGGCTTTTCCGAGCTAACGGATCCCATGGATCAGCGCCAGCGCTTAGAAGCTCAAGCAGCCAAAAAAGCAGCAGGAGATTTAGAAGCTCACAACGTTGACGAGGACTTCTTAGCTGCTTTAGAATACGGTATGCCCCCTACTGTGGGTTTAGGTATTGGTATAGATCGCTTAGTAATGTTATTAACCAATGCTGCTAGCATTCGGGACGCGATCGCCTTCCCCTTGCTAAAGAGGGAATAGGGTAGGGTGAGCATTGCCCACCTTCATGGGTGGGTAATTATGTTAAAAGAGATGAAAGTATTCAATTTAAGTGCGGATAGTCAAAAGAGGATTTCTCCCCTCCAGCAGGCAGATATATACCGACTAGAAGCTTCTCGTAAACTAGACCCCAAAAAAAGTCGTGAGTTAGGTCAATACCTGACACCACTACCTGTAGCCTCCTTCATGGCTTCCCTCTTCCACAATACCTCAGCTCACATTGTCCTCTTGGATCCAGGGGCAGGAACCGGGACTCTGACTGCTGCTTTGATAGAAGAAATGTCGTCCCGCCCCATTAAGCCAGCCAGCATTCAAGCAGAAATCTATGAGCTAGAACCCCTTATGGTAGACTACAGCAAGTCTACTTTGGCGAATTGCACTTACCCAGGGGTTCCAGCAGGAATCAAGATTTCCGGCACTGTTACACAAACAGATTTCATACAGTGGAGTAGAGAGCAAATCAGAACCCAGGGCAGTTTGTTTCCAGTCCAACACCCTCAATTCACCCACTGTATAATGAATCCACCCTATAAGAAGATTGGCAGCAACTCTCTTCACCGCACCTGGTTAAGGCAAATCGGCATAGAAACTAGCAACTTATATAGCGCTTTTCTCGCTCTAGCCATCAAACTTCTGTCCCCTGGGGGTGAAATAGTAGCTATCGTTCCCCGCTCATTCTGTAACGGTCCCTACTTCAAGCCTTTCCGCCAATTCTTCCTAGAGCAAATGGCTATCCGTCAGCTGCACCTTTTCGACTCAAGAAGCTTGACCTTCAAAGATGATGAGGTTCTACAGGAGAACATCATCTTACATGCTATAAAAGGTCAGAACCAGGAAAAGGTAGTAATAACCTCCAGCAGTGGTCCAAATTTCCAGGAGATGACCAGACGAAGCGTCACTTTTGACCAAGTGGTTAAGCCAACTGATCCAGAGCGCTTCATTCATATTGCAGCCAGCGACGTGGATCAAATGGTGATAAACCGTATTAGTGTCTTCTCTCACTCATTAGCAGACCTAGGCATTCAGGTGTCTACCGGACCAGTAGTGGATTTCCGACTTCGTCCAGACTTACGACAACAGGCAGAAAAGGGAACCTATCCCCTCATTTATCCTAGTCATTTCAGTGGTAACTACATCCAGTGGCCAAAACCCGAAGGGAAAAAACCCAACGCTATCCAGTCCAGTGAGCAGAGCGATCCCTGGCTTATGACCAATGGATGGTATGTCCTGACCAAACGCATCAGCCCTAAGGAAGAGAAACGGCGAATCGTTGCTGCCCTTCATACCCCAGACCATGTCCCTGGTGAGAAAGTGGGATTCGAGAATCATCTAAACGTATTTCATCAAAATAAAGCTGGACTAGCCCCTATCCTTGCCAAGGGGTTAGCTGTCTATCTCAACTCAACCTTGCTGGACCTCTATTTCCGGCAGTTCTCTGGACACACACAGGTCAATGCCACAGACCTCAGAGCCTTACACTACCCAGATCTGGAAACTCTAATCCGGCTTGGGGAACAAGTAACAGAGGCGAACCTGACACAGGAGGAGGTTGATTGTTTGTTGGATTCAGAAATTGAGAAGATAACAAAACAACACCTAAGAAATCCCCTTATGATTCAGCGCTACACCACTGATGCCTTGTCCATTTTAACTGCTCTGAAATTACCTCGAAAACAGCTTAATGAACGCTCTGCTCTGGTTCTATTGGCATTGATTGATTTAAAGCCTGGAGATTCCTGGAGCCAAGCCAGTACACCCCTACTGGGCATCAAGCCAATCATGAAGTTTATGGGAGAGCACTATGGGAAGCAATATGCCGAAAACACCCGAGAGATTATCAGGAAAGATACTATACACCAGTTTGTCGATGCAGGAATCGCTGTGAGCAACCCGGACAAGCCAGATCGGGCCGTAAACAGCCCGAAATGGTGCTATCAAATTACCCCAGATACCCTGGAGCTGATTCGCTCTTTTGGTACAGATTCGTGGAATGCCAAACTGGTTGAATACCTTAAACATCGGGACACCCTGGCAGAGCAATACGCCAAGGAACGGGATATAGTGATGATACCGCTAAAAATAAACGACAGCAAAGAGTTAGCCCTCACTGCCTGGTAAGCACAGCCAACTCATCAAGGACATCATTACCAAATTCGGTCCGCGATATGCACCTGGTGCAGAAGTGCTCTATGTTGGGGACACTGGCTCAAAAATGGGCCACTTCGACGAAGAAACCTTGAAAAGTTTGGGTCTTAGCTTTGATAGCCACGGGAAATTCCCTGATGTTGTGTTGTATCACCGTTCAAAAAACTGGCTGCTACTAATCGAGTCCGTCACCAGTCGTGGACCAGTAGATGGAAAGCGACACTCTGAATTAGCTAACTTGTTTGCAGATAGCATCGCTGGACTCATTTATGTAACCGCTTTCCCAAATCGAAAGACAATGGCGAAGTACCTGGGAGATATTAGTTGGGAAACCGAAGTTTGGGTTGCTGACGCTCCCAGTCACTTAATTCATTTCAACGGAGAGCGTTTTTTAGGCCCCTATGAAGGGAATAAAAGGGTAATATAGAAAAGAAACTAAACTTTATCCAAATTTTAAATTTTAAAACCCTCGACTTGCTGATTCTTGATATGTATATTATCAATTAATTTTTTTGAGGTAAAAACATCTATGAAAAACAATCTATTACAAAGGATAACAATTCAGTCTAATATCTGTCATGGAAAACCCTGTATTAGAGGTTTACGCTATCCCGTTGAATTTATCCTAGAATTACTCAGTTCTGGTATGACTATTGAAGATATTTTAAGCGATTATGATGATTTAGAAAGAGAAGATATTTTAGCCGCTTTAGCTTTTGCGACTCGCTTAACTCAAGTTAAAAGTATTTCTCAGTTAGTTTAAATTAATTCGATGAAATTTTTGGTTGATGCCCAATTACCTGTTCGCATTGTCCGTTGCTTACAAAGGTTGGGTTACGATACTATTCACACGAAAGATTTACAAAAATGCAACACCTGATACAGAAATTAATGCCTTATCCCTGAAGGAGAAGCGTATTGTAATTACTAAAGACAATGATTTTTTCCAGTCTTTGATTTTATTACTACAGGTAATATTAGCAATAATGACCTTGAAATTTTATTAGTCAAAAATATCGAACAGCTAGTTGAACTATTTACTCAACATGAATTGATAGAGATGAGTAAAGATTCTTTAATTATTCATATTTAATTCTCAAGCTATGAGAAAGAAAAACAAAGTTCCTTGGGTGGGCGATGCCCACCCAAATTACCTATGCTTTAGGAGCGGAGTATCATCAATGGCTCACCTCTACGTCTCTACAGCGTTTGCGGTGGGCAGTGCCCACCTACAGGGAATTATAATTGAGGGACAAACTGCTCTTTTTCCAGCACTTCAGCGTACTCTGCCACAATTTGCCGAAACTCTTGGCCGTTAATGGTTTCCCTTTCAATCAACAAATCCACCAAACGGTCAATTACAATCCTTTGTTCCTGGATAATTTTCCTGGCCATATTGTGACCCAGTTCCGCTAATTCCCTGACTTGGTCATCGATCCGTGCAGCTACTTCCTCCGAGTATTCTGAGCGGTTCATCAAACCATTACCGAGAAATACCTCCCCAGTTTGACTTTCCAAAGATACCGGTCCCAAAGTGCTCATACCAAAGCGAGTTACCATTTGCCGCGCCATACTGGTCACTTGTTGCAAGTCGCCCCCAGCACCAGTAGTCACTTCATCGTAACCGAAGATTTCTTCTTCAGCAGCGCGACCCCCCATTGCACCAGCAATGCGAGCTAATAATTGCGCTCTGGTGGTCAAACCCTGCTCTTCATTGGGGGTAAACCAGGTCAAACCCTGAGCCTGTCCTCGGGGAATCAAAGTTACTTTCTGCACCGGATCGTGGTCTTTGAGTAAAGTACCCACAATAGCGTGACCGATTTCATGATAAGCAATCAGTCGCTTACTCTTACTATCTATCAAGGGGGTTCCTTCCATCCCGGCAATCACCCGGTCTACAGCATCGTCGATTTCTAGCATGGTGATGGCTTCTTTGCGCCGCCGCGCCGTCAAAATCGCTGCTTCATTGAGCAAATTCGCCAGATCTGCCCCGGTAAATCCAGGAGTCCGACGGGCGATCGCCTCCAGGGAAACCTCGGTAGCAATTTTCTTATTCCGAGCGTGAACGTCTAAAATACCCAGACGACCTTTAATATCAGGAGCATCCACCATTACCTGACGGTCAAATCGTCCCGGACGCATGAGAGCAGAATCCAAAACATCGGGACGGTTGGTAGCAGCAATAATGATAATCCCAGTATTGCCCTCAAAACCATCCATTTCCGTTAACAGTTGGTTCAGGGTTTGCTCCCGTTCGTCGTTCCCACCGCCGATACCAGCGCCCCGTTGGCGACCCACTGCGTCGATTTCATCGATAAAAATCAAACAGGGAGCATTCTCTTTCGCCTTTTTGAACAAGTCCCGCACTCGGGAAGCCCCTACACCAACGAACATCTCCACAAATTCAGAACCGGAAATGCTGAAGAAAGGAACTCCTGCTTCTCCGGCGATCGCTTTAGCCAGGAGGGTTTTCCCCGTTCCCGGAGGACCAACTAACAGCACCCCTTTGGGAATCCGAGCACCCACAGCGGTAAATCGTTCCGGTTGTTTCAGGAAGGTTACCACTTCTTGTAATTCCTCTTTCGCTTCGTCGATCCCAGCCACATCGTCAAACATAATCCCAGTTGTGGCTTCCATTTGGAAACGGGCTCTCGATTTGCCAAAATTCATGGCTTGACCCGGTCCACCAGGTATATTACTGGAACGGCGGAAGAGGAAAAACAAGGCAGCAATTAAGAGAACCGGGAAAATTAAATTGCCCAGGAAACCCCAGATTGCACCAGTATTGCGGATAGGATGAGAATCGAGGTTAATATTGGCGGATCTTAGTTTGGCCACCAAATCTGGAGAATTGCCGGGTAAATCCACTCGCAGCCTTTGGAGCCGATTCAGTTCCGGGTCAAATGCTTCTACGATGGCTGTCCGACCTCCTTCATAAAGGTCAACGCTGGTTACTCGTCCCCCATCCAAATATTCTAAAAAGCGACCATAGGTCATGCGGGTGCTGGCGGTATTGCTACCAAAGTTACTAGTACCCGAGGCAAATGCCCCTTGCCAAAGGAAAAACCCAATCACGAGGACGGGTAATATCCACAGTAATATTGTTCTCCATGAAATTTTCATCTATTCTACCTTATTAAAGTCTTTTTGTCAAGTAATTATTTCAATTATACCCAAATTGCTTAATCAAATTTAACATAATTCTCAGCAAATAGCAAACCCCAAGAATAAAGTGGTAGGGGCACCGCCTTGCCGTGCCGATGGCGCCGTTCCCAGTTCTACCCTTGATCCCCGCCCGATAGGGCGGTGGGATCGGGAGTGATGGGTTATACCCACCAATTTAAGTTAGACGCAACTAGTAAGTTTCAACGTGCCAACGGTGTTCTTTCTTCATTTTCGTCCGATATTCAGACCACTTGACATCTTCCTTGGCTGCTGCTGCCCTTAAAGCATAGTCAATTCCCCCTTCCATTCCCTTCAAACCGCAAATGTAGGTGTGAGTCTTGGGCTGCTGAATCAACTCCCAGAGTTCTCGAGCATGTTCTGCAACCCTGTGCTGGATGTACATTCTGCCCCCTTCGGTATTTTTCTGTTCCCGACTGATAGCGTAGGTGAGGCGGAAATGGTCCTTATATTCTGCCTGCAACTTTTCCAATTCTTCCTTATAAAGGATGTTAGGAGTGGTGGGAATGCCAAAAATCAGCCAAGCAAAGCCTTTGAACTTGTAGTCTTCATGCTTTTCTTTAAACATTCGCCACAGATAAGCCCGGAAAGGAGCAATTCCCGTTCCTGTCGCCATCATAATGATATTGGCATCCTCATCGTCGGGCAAGAGCATTTCCTTCCCTACAGGACCAGTAATTTTCACGTCTGCTCCATCTTCTAAAGCGCAGAGGTAGCTGGAGCAAACACCCTTAATGGTTTTGCCACTTTTCGGGTCCTGGTAAACTAACTCCCGGACGCAGAGAGAAACAGTTTGGTCATCCCCATGATCGCCATGACGAGTAGAAGCAATGGAGTACAGTCTCAGTTTGTGAGGTTTACCCTTGTCGTCTTTTCCTGGGGGAATAATACCGATACTTTGACCTTCTACATAGGTTAGATCGCTGCCGGAAATATCAAAAATGAGGTGACGTACAGTCCCGACTCCCCCTTCCCCAACTAGCTCCGTATTCTCAACACACTTCCCAACTAAAGGATTCTTGGGACGGTAGGTATTGACGGGAATTTTCCCTTTCGCTTTCTTTTTCTGTGGTGCTGGTGCTTCTTTCTTAATTGTAGCAGTCGTCGTGTCGGCACCTTTTGGCTTAATGCTAAGGATTTTGGCCCCCATGCGCTGAATCCGTACCATTTCCTGATTCATACGCTTTAGTGGTACATTAATATAAGTGGTGCCGCTATTGCGAATCGGGTAGGCTAAACCTTCTTGGCTTAAACCTGCTACCTCATACACAAACATGCGGTTGTCAAACTCTGTTGGACTGCTGTACATTCTTTCAATCTCTCCTTTAATTGGATGGTCACTTTATCATATAGATGACGATAATATCATTACCTGCCCTGAATGCCAAAGGTGGGGGCACCGTCGATGACGCTACAGGGGGTGCGGCTCGTTCCCTGTGAAAGTAGCCGCTCGAAGACTCGCTCCAGCGCACGTCCGGGACGCCAAAGGCGGCACCTTCGGTGTTATCGGAGAGGGACGAGGTGGTAACACCTCTCTCGACTCTAATAAAAATGAAACTTGAGAAAATTTTCCTCCCTAATGGTAAAATAAATCCAAATCAATACTTTTGTAAATCTGCCGGGTCCAGCCTCATTGTCCTTTAGGGCGCGGGTGGCGGAAGCCCTACCTATGTAGGGTAAGGATAATTACTAAATAAATAAAAATATACTTATGTAGAGGTAAGTAATGACAAGTCAGCTCGATAAGGTTGTTATCATAGGAGTTGCGGGGGACTCCGGATGTGGAAAGTCTACATTTTTACGTCGCTTGACAGATTTGTTCGGCGAAGAGTTTATGACAGTTATCTGTTTGGATGACTATCACAGTCTGGATCGGAAACAGAGAAAAGTTGCTGGAGTGACGGCGCTCAATCCCAAAGCCAACAACTTTGACCTAATGTATGAGCAAATCAAAGCTCTCAAAAATGGCCAAGCAATAGACAAGCCGATTTACAACCACGAAACGGGAGAACTGGATCCTCCAGAACCCATAAAACCCAATAAGGTGGTTGTAGTGGAGGGTTTACATCCTTTATTTGACGAGCGAGTACGCTCTCTTGTTGACTTTGGGGTTTACCTGGATATCAGCGATGAGGTCAAAATCAGTTGGAAAATCCAAAGGGATATGGCAGAGCGGGGTCACACCTACGAAGACATCCTCGCCTCTATTAATGCCAGAAAACCTGATTTTAGCGCCTACATCGAACCCCAAAGGGAACATGCGGGTGTGGTCATCCAGATTTTACCGAGCCAACTAATTGAGGATAAAGAAAATAAACTGCTGCGGGTGCGTCTGATGCAAAGGGAAGGAATCGAAGGTTTCTCCCCCGCTTATTTGTTTGACGAAGGATCCACCATTGACTGGAGACCTTGCGGTCGCAAGTTGACCTGTGCTTATCCTGGCATTAAGATGTACTACGGACCGGATAACTACTACGGTAACGAAGTCTCTGTCCTGGAAGTGGATGGTCAGTTTGACAATTTGGAGGAGATGATTTACATCGAAAGCCATCTCAGTAAGACCGGGACTAAGTATTACGGGGAAATGACTGAGCTGTTACTCAAGCACAAAGATGCTCCCGGTTCTAATAATGGTTCTGGTTTATTCCAAGTTCTGGTGGGTCTGAAAATGCGGGAAACATACGAATACTTGACTGCGGGTGCTGAAGAAAAAGTAGCAGCTACTGTCTAGGGAAAGTACAATAATACCAATCGCTCCAACGATGGGTATTGTTAACAATTGTATTTTTTCAAGGTGAGACTGTGGCAATAAAATTCTGGTTTGTTAGCTTCGTAGTGTTGTTTGTCTTGGCCCAAATTTATCTGTGGGCAGTTGATTCAATTTTGTCCCCCATTAGTCTATTGGGAGGGGCTATTCTGGCGATCGCTTCTAATTATGAAAAAGGTATTACCTCCTCTTTTAGCCAGCCCCGAGCGCAAAAACCTGAAGTAGTAATAGAGGTAAGTGTACCCCACTCTGTATCAGAAGAGATAGAGGAAATATGATTTGTGAAAAGGTCGTAAAGGAATTCAAAATCATCATTGAGAAGCACCTTGACGGATATGTTGCCTACCCAATTGGCATCTTGGGAGCAGTTGTTGGGCAGGGTGACACCTACGAAGAAGCCCTGTTAGATGTGAAATCTGCCCTTGCCTGCTATATTGAGAGGTACGGCCAAGACAACTTAGAGGATACGTACGAAGTAGAGGTTTTCATTAGTGACGCTCCTACACCAACCCTGACGGGTATGGTGTAGGCTTCTCAGCCGCCCGACGAAGGACGGGTAGAACTTCCTTCGAGGTACTATTAGTAGTGGATTGCACAACTACGGGATTCCCACTGGGCGCGTTTTATAGTTGGGAACACGTCCAACCCAACTCGCTTAATGTTTACCGCAGCATTAATATCGCGGTCTATATTAAGCTGTTCAGTACTATCGTAATACTCTCTTATAGAGCATTTGGTAAAGACAAATTCATCTCGATAAAAAAGCTCACAGCGGGCTATGAGGCACGGAGACTTGTCAACCAGGTCAAGGCATTAGAATCGTTAGGCTGGAGCATAATTCGCGAGCGCGAGCATATTGTAATGGTAAGAGATAATGTCGATGGATCTCAAACACCTCTGGTGATGCCCAATAAAACAAAAATAAAAAGTGGTACTTTGAGGTCTATTTGTACACAGGTTGGTGTTTCTAGAGAGGAATTTATGAGAGCCTATGAACGGAGCTAGTTTAATAAAAGCTCCTAAAGCACAACACCAAACTTTTGTCAATAAATATTTCAGCAATAAAGCCAGAAAATACCAAATCAACTCGACCGAATCTTAAATAACGGTAAGAAGGCTGAAACTTGCTACGTGCAAGGGATGTAGAAGTTTCTTATCTTTAATTTGGGGGGCGGACGCAAGCCTTGCGCCGATGGCGCACCCCGAACCCGGAACCCCTCAGGAGCTGGTAACTGATAACTGATAACTGATAACTGTCAAGGTACGTGTTAAAGCCCAATATTTCGTTTCAATTGCTCTAGTTCCGAGTCTATTTCCAACTGCTCAAATTCCTGTTGTACATTATTAGATCCAGGAAAGTTATCGGCTTTAGCTTTGACTTGTTGACGTTTCTGATAAATTTTAACCAATAATTTTTGAGCTTCCATGAGGCGCTTTTTTGTGTCTTCCATTTGTCGCCAAAGTCGAGCGCCCTCTCGTCGTAAAGCTGCTTCTTTGTCCGCAGCAGTGCGGGCTGATTCAATTCTTTTAGCAGCTTTTGCTTCCTTAATTCTGTTATTCCAAATTTTAACGTCTTTAGCAATAGCGATGATCTGATTTTGGAAGCTTTTTTCTTGGCGCTGCAAGTTAGCAATTAACCTTTGGGTATGTTGCTCTTGTGTTTGTAATTGCTTTAAGAGATAGCGTGATTCTAGATTAGGATTATCAAAGATACCCATGTTGTTTTAAGATTATATATTAAAATTTTTGTCCCACATAAATAGAGCGCTGAGTATCATAGCCACGGATTTTAACTTCCCGATCAGCGACAGAATCTAAAATCCAACCACTAGCCCCAATCTCTTCTCCAAGATGAATACGTTCTATATTTCCATTAATATCAAACAAAGCGACAGAGCGATCGCCTAATTCTAACAATCCCACTAGGGTATGATTATGATTGGGTTCAGGAGAGAGGGGGGGAGTCGGTTCACTCTCTAGGGAGGGAGTTGGAGTAATAGTTTCAGTGGGAGTTTCAGTTTCAGTTGGGGAGGGAGTTTCAGTTTCAGTTGGGGAGGGAGTTGGAGTAATAGTTTCAGTGGGAATAACAGTTTCAGTTGTTGTTGGAGTTTCAGTCTCAGTTTCAGTGGGAGTAACAGTTTCAGTTGGAGTTTGGGGATAGACAGGTATAGGTATGTAGGTTGTTCTTGTGATTACTTGCGGTGTTTGGACCGGGATTGGCTCTGGTGTGGGAGAATTAACTGGGGATAGTGGATTGACGGTAGTAGCATTTTCTTCCCTAGCTAACTCTTGACCTTCGATTTCTTTGAGAGATCGCAACATATAGGCAATAAACTGAGCATTTGCTGCTTCTGTTTGGTTATCCGCTGTGGTACCGTCAAACTGTGATTTTAACTTATCTTGATGTAAAAACAAAAATATGGCTGCTACGAGAGAGGTACAAGCGACGAGAAAAAGGATTTGGTCAAAATAACTCCGAAAACGGTGCCATCGAATCTTGTGCAACATTTAACCTTCCCAAACCTGCCCATTACTCGACAAATCTGACAATAGTATAGCATCACCGCAAACGGTGAAGGCAGTTGCCTGCAAAGCTCGCAACATTATATTGCGAGCGCCGGACGCCTTGGGCGGTCAGCGATGCAATAGCATCCCTATCGGCAGTGAAACCGCATTTAGGACAGCCAAAAATTTTAGAACCACCCAAGTGTTCGTGGATGTGCCCACAGTTGGTCCGATTTTATCCCCTTTTCTTCCTTGACTGTCATTGATAGCCGATGGAGAGGTCTACTATTTTTCCCTTCCAGCACTCTGTCTATGTCAGAAAAGATATCCTCCATTAATTCCTGTGCATCTCTTGCCATTGACGGTGGCTTATGGGGCAACTCATTT
>JACONB010000022.1 GCA_014323965.1 Prochloron sp. SP5CPC1
AGCGTAGAATCGCCCCCCTGTCAGGAGAACATCACCGAATTGTGCCACTGTTGTATTGCGATTGGGATCTCCCGAAGAACCAGCTCGGAGCTGGAAGGAATTTACCCGATTTGTCAAGGCTAGTTGTGCATACCCGGGGTCGTCGGGTGACAGCACTGTACCATTTTCTTGCATAATACCACCATTGGCATCCACAACCTCGTACAGTCCAACTAGGTTATCGAATTCGGCGTCACTTCCCAGCTCCCGAACACCATTGGTGAGTTGAGTGGTAACTTGGGTACCGTTTCCTGCCGGAGTCAGGTTATAAGCAAACATAGTGCTAATGAGATCTGCACTATCAACCTCAAATTCAATGGTAGGGGATTGGGGCGCGACAATCTGACCCCGAATTTCCCCATCAGGAAACTCCTCAGTGTGGAGATTGAGGTAAAGCTCCACATCTTCTCCCGATCCTGCACCCCGAATTTCGTCAACAAAATCAGTCAACGGAGCATTCGCATCGGTATCTGTCGCCTCCCAAGCTCCGGTAATAGTGGTAGAGCCATCTGGGTTGAGGACGACTGTCAAATCATCCGCATCCTGATTGGGAGCAATCAAGCTAAAGACAACAGGGCCATTTTCTTCCCTCGCACCATTGTGGAAATGGAGGGAGGTGACATCATCACCTGTGTCTGTTGTCTGTTGGGTAGTCCCGTCGCCGATAAACGCGCCAAAGTCTACCCCAGAGACTCGGATACTGTAGCTGAGACTCTGTCCGTCAGCGCTGAGAGTCAATTCCGCAGTACCAGATGCTGCCGAAGTGACGCCGGGAACCTCTTGAGCCGGTGTTAAATTAGCAACAAGCGTCACTTCTTCTTCTATAGAAGTAACGAAAATTTGCGCCACCTCGTAGCCATCCTGAGTAAAGTCCCCATTTGGTATTTCGGCTAAGATGTTCCCACCGGGAATAAAACCGGAGTGAACAGTGACGACTGTGGAACTTGTAGTTCCGGTATTGGGTACTGTCTGTCCCAAACCGACAGTATTGGCAGGAAATTCGTCATTGTCTTCCGTACCCCCATCCCTTACCTGAGTGCCGAGAATAGTAAACCCAACAGTAATGGGGTTTCCATCCTCATCAATTATCTGGTGCGCCAAGGGGTTGGCATTAGAAACGAAAGCATCGTTAGAAGGGACAACCATCGTCGCATAGCTGAAGTAGCGATTGTTACCACTATTGGTATCCAGAGTGAAGGTGTCACTCACAACGTCTCCTGGAAAGAAGAAGTTATTAGTCGCCCCGAAGATAGTACCATCCACTGGGGAAACTAGTCCGCTCTCATTCAGGAACACCTGGGAAATGGGCTGTGTATCGCCATCCTCAGCGATAGCGTTTAACTGCGGAGTCTGAAGTGTTCCTGTATCGTAAGTATCAAAAGTGCCATCGTGAAACCCTACCCAGACGGGGGTAAACCGGACACCTTCTTCTGGTGCTGTGTTGATGATTGTTACTTTGAACTGAGCCATGATTGTCTCCGATTGAAATAAGTTGATTCATTATATTAAGATCACGATACAAGATAATTGGAACCCAACACGTCAAAAAATCATTATAACTAAATCTCTAGGGAGCTGTGGTATTATCCAGTATAATTTTATTATTAGCAAATTTTGCATACTAAAACTACTTAACTTAATGTTAAGTTACGTATTACTAAATGCTTTTAACACAAAATAGGGCTTTGAATGAGTAAATAATATGATACAGTAGTTAGATGATAAAAAACGCCCTGGAATTGATTAAGTCTAAATTAGTAGTTTCCTGTCAAGCTCCCGTGGATTCTCCCTTACACGACCCGCAAATTATAGCTGCGATGGCAGTCGCTTGCGTTCAGAGAGGAGCCGCAGGGGTTAGAATCGATACTCCCGCCCACATTAAGGCAGTGCGAGAACGGCTCCCTGGGGTACCGATTATTGGGCTCTGGAAACGAAAAATGACCGGTAGTTCGGTTTATATTACTCCTCGCTTTGAAGATGGAGCGGCGATCGCAGCCGCAGGAGCAGACATTATTGCCATGGACGCTACAGAGAGAAAACGTCCCGGGGGAGAAACTGTCCAGGAAATAATTAAGAGAATTCACAGGGAACTGGGTAAATTAGTGATGGCAGATGTGGATAATATTAAGAACGGGATAGCTGCTCGTGCTAAAGGAGCAGATTTAGTCGGAACTACTCTTTACGGGTATACTACTAAAACTGAACATCTATCACCTCCCGGTTACGAACTTCTCACCCAGTTGAGAGAACAATTAGACATTCCCGTAATCTGCGAAGGGGGTATAACCACACCGCAAATGGCCAAAGTTGCCCTAGAATTAGGAGCATACGCCGTTGTTGTGGGAGGTGCCATTACGGGGATAGATCTGAACGCGACAGCCTTCCAAGCAGTTTTCATGGACCGAATCTAATGAACGAAGAAACAGGATTAGAATTAATCAACAGAGCCATTTTCACTCTTACAGCAAGAAATCTAACTCTTGCGGAAGAGAGTATATTTCGCGGGACTTGGCAAGGAAAAACCTACGCTCAGATGGCCACCCAATGCCAATACAGCCTTAATTACCTGATGCGAGATATTGGTCCAAAATTCTGGAAGCTGCTCTCAGAAGCTTTTGGGGAAGAGGTAGCTAAAACCAATCTTCGGGTAGTTTTGGAACGGCGCTACCTCGGGACGGAGCAGCTTACCTCCACCTCCCAAGTCAAGGAAACAAAAGCTGAAATACAGCAGTGTCAAGATTGGAATCCAGCTCCTGAAGTGTCGGTTGTCTATGGCAGAACCGAAGAACTAAGCAAGCTCAAGCAATGGACTAGCACGGACGGATGCCGTTTGATAATGGTGGGAGGTATGAGCGGTACTGGCAAAACTGCTCTGTTACGAAAGCTAGTGGAAGATATTGAAGATGAATACGACCATATTATCTGGCGCAACCTCAGTTATAGTCAAACACCTAAAGAGCTTATCAACGACTTGCTTGAATCTCTGTACTACCCTGTAGATAGATATAAACGGGATCATCTATCCCAACTGATAGATTACCTGCGCTCTTTGCGCTGCCTGCTAATTTTGGACTCCGCCGAGTCAATTCTGGCAAAAGGGCAGCTAGCAGGAAGGTATCGCCGAGGGTATAACGATTACGGCGAACTTTGGCGGCGGATCGGGGAAGAATCTCATAAAAGCTGCGTCCTGATCTCTACTCGAGAAAATTTCAGGGAAGTTGAGCAGAAAACGACAGAAAATGGCCCTATTCGCTCCTTAATGTTGTCTGGACTAAAGGAAACAGAGGAGCGAGAGCTTTTCGCTGGAGTTGGGTTGCATGACGAAGAAAATTTACCAGCATTGAACCACCGTTATCAGGGCAATCCAGCAGCATTAAAGATTGTTGCTAAACTGATTCAAGAGGTATTTAATGGCAATGTAGCTGAATTTATCGAGCGAAAAATCTTTGTCTTCGGGGACATTAAGGAACTTGTCGCCTCTAGTTTCCACCGCTTGTCTGCTTTAGAAAAGGAAGTGAGCTACTGTTTGGCAATTTGGGGGGATTCAGTTTCTTTCGACACCCTAGAAAAAACCATTCCCTTCTCCCTATCACCCAAAAAACTCCTGGAGGTATTAGTCTCCTTAAGAAGGCGCTCCCTATTGGAAACCTCTACTGAAAATGGATTATCCCGGTTCGCCCTTCAGCCCATGGTGTGTGAGTACATCACAAAACAACTAGTGGAGAATATTTGTGGCACTAAAGCCATTGAAGAAGCGCAACGACGCCAATGGTCCCCCACTGAAGACGAGTCCATTGAATTAACTTTATCCACCACTCCAGGGGCTGTAAACTTAAGTCAATGGTTACAAAACAAATTTGCGGTAGATTGGGAGCCATTGTCCCTTCTCTATGATACCAAACCCGACTGTTTAGCTTTAATGCTGCGCCGGACTTTTCATCTCAGAAGTCAGCAGCTCACGAAACGATTTAAGCAGATTCGGTTGGACACCTCAAACCAGGAACGAGAACTGGTTTTGTTGGTGGCGATACGCTTTGTAAATACCTCAGGGAAAGCCTTCGTCCAGACAAAGCAAAAATTCCTGATTCGGGTCCAGCTTCAACCCGCAGGAGAAGAAACGATACTTCCTGCTAATATCCAGCTGAGTTTACTCAATCAATCGAAAAAAACCCTACTGTCGGTCAAATCAGTGCCTACTGACAACTTCATTCAACTACCACCCTTCTGTGGTGTCTTCCAAGAACGCTTTAGCATTCAGATAGAATTTGATGGTGCCAAGCTTGTAGAAGATTTTGTGATTTGAACGTTAATTACAATAAACATAACTAAATATATTTATTGTAATTATTCACTGTTTTCCTGACTTGCCTTTGTTTCTATCTCAGCCAAGAGTTCTTTTAAATTCCCATCCTCTGGATACAATTGAACCAATTTATACATAGGTTTAATTGCTCCTTGATAATCATTAATTTTCAGGAGCGTATCTACTAATGCTTGGAGATAACGTGGATTTTCAGGTTCTAGTTCTAAAAATTGTTCTATGGGTTGAATCGCACCTTGATAATCTTGCATTTGCAGTCGCGTAGACGCTAAACCGTCCAGAGCAAACTTATTTTCCGGTTCCCGCTCCAATACCTTTCGATAACCCCTTTCTCTATCTTGAGCTGCTTGTACCTGAGGATCTATCCCTGCTGTTTCCTGAGAAGGTTCTGCTTCTGGTTCTTTAACTGGATTTACGAAGAACCGCAATAAACCAAATCCCGTAGAACCCAGAAAGGCTAAGCCAAATAGGACGGTCAAAATTCGCTGGATCGGTTTTTTAGCAGACTTTTCAGACATAGGGGTTATAGGGGTTAAATAATGAGCAAATTGCAGTAAGAACGGCAATACGGGGCTATCAATGGAGCGGGATTCTTTCGTATAATTTTAACATAATCAATAAACCGAACCTTTATTTTCATCCTTTATCCTCCATGTCCGCACAAAAGGCATCAAGACGCCACCTCCTGAAATCTTTATGGCTATCTCTTCTTATTCTCACTGGTATAGGGGGAGTGGCTCTGCTCCAAGTATCGCAATTGCAGAACCTCAAAAATCAAGCTAAAGTGTCTTCCCCAGAGCAGCTCGCCCGCTCCCTAGAAGCAGAAAAACTCCGTCTCGATCTGCTGGAAAAAATTCCCGCTTTTGGCTTTGATAATTTACTGGCAGATTGGGTATTTCTGAACTTTATCCAGTATTTTGGAGATACTGATGCCCGCAATCAAACAAATTATCAACTCGGCTTGGATTATTTTGACGTCATTGTCGATCGAGACCCTCGATTTCGGCAGATCTATCTATTCCTCTCTGTCACCGGTTCTATCTATGCCGCTATGCCGGAACGTTCTATCGCCCTGATGGAAAAAGGACTGGCTACCAAGAGCCTAAAAATTCTACCCCGCACCCATTATATTTGGCGTTATAAAGCCATAGACGAATTGTTGTTTTTAGGGGATAATGCTGCTGCTATCCAATCTTTCAAGAAAGCAGCAGAGTGGGCAAGCATTTTTGCTGATGAAGACAGTCAGAGGACTGCTGAAAGTTCACGGGAAACCGTTAAATTTCTGGAAAGTAAACCAGATACTCAATGCACTCAAATAACTGGTTGGACAATGGCCTTACAAAGTGCCCCTGACGATCTCACTCGTGACATAGCTATCTCTAACATTCAGCAACGGGGAGGAAAACTTATCCAAACCCCGGAAGGTGGGTTCAGCGTTAAATTACCAGAAAAATGTTTCTGAACAAAAAAAACAGCCGTCAGGAAGAAGGGGTATCCTTTCCTCAACGGCTAGAGTAAATTAAGACATGGCTTGAATCATGAAATCGAAATAAGGAGCCGTCACGTTAGCATCTTCTGCACTGAGCAATCCTAAAGAAGCTTCTTTTAAGCAACGAATTGCTTCTACCATACCGGGAACGGGAACGTTCAGGGCATTGTACATCTCCTTGACCCCAATCAAACCAATTTGTTCGATGGGTTCCTTGGAGCCGGAAAGAATGCCGTAGGTAACTAACCGCAAATACCAGCCGTAATCCCGCAAGCAAAGGGCCCGTTGGCGATCGCCATAAGCATTCCCTCCAGGAGAAATAAATTCAGGGCGTTTCCGCCAGAGCTGTTTGCTCGCTTGGTCAACAATCTTTTTTTCGCTTTCTGCCAGAGTCTGGGCAATGCTCATGCGCTGCGCTCCAGTACTCAAAAACTTCTCAATCCCCTCCAGTTCGCCACTGGACGGATACCGAAGTTCATCGTCCGCTCTAAGAATAACTTGACTAACTACGCTCATGAAAAACTCCTAGTCGTTGGAAACCCCGTGTCTTTAGACCGGGGAGGAAAACGTTTAGCGCCCCCAGGGCGCAGTCCCCCCGGCATTGATTAATGGCGGGGGTGGGGGAAATTGTTGTATCCCCCAAACCTCCATTTCTGGAGTAAAGTTGGCTTCGCCAAAGTTATCGGTCGGTACTTTCCCGGCAGCACTGCCTTACCCCCCTTGCCCCCCTCCTAGGAGGGGGGTTGGGGGGTGGGTTGGCTGTTTAACCACCCGGTTCTAGAGCCAGGGACTAGCACGCATCCCAGGGTAGGTCTTTAACTCTTGCCGATAACGTAGTCCACTAAGGACTTAGGCTGGTCAGCTACCTAAAAAGAGAGGCTAGAGAGCAACGTCTCTTTAGAGCGGGGTGCTGACACTATCCTGTTTTCTCTAATAACATTTTCTAGTTTAATTGAAAAGCAGACAACTCTTGCCATTCCCAATCCGATAAAGGTTGGTTTACTAATTCTACCCCAAAACAACCCCTAGCAGCTTTTGTCAGTGCCTCAACGATAGTTTCCACACCCGGAACACCTCCCTCTTGGGACCAGGGCAATTCTAGAGGTGGGAAGTATAGGGTTGGGGAGCCAAATACTTGCTCAAATAACTCCCTATCTCTTGCTAAAATCATAGAACCGTGCTGCAATAAAGCTTGCCCCTTATACAGTTGAGCGCTACCGATAAATTTGTTCCCTGATGAGGAGACTAAATCCGCCACCGTAACAGTACCAAAACAGCTAGGATTCTTCATGTATGCCCTTCCTGCCGTGCCGTAGTGTAACTGTATACCCAGGGAACGCCAACCTTGAATTAAGAATTCGCAAAGCAGCCGATAAACTTCCTGCCTCTTACCACTGATGCTGGAAGTCACTATCATATAAGTCAAATCCCCTTGGTGTAGCACCGCCCTACCGCCAGTGGGACGTCTAACCAAGTCTAGGGGCAGTGAGTTCCAGAAAGTAGGGTAACGGCGTTGATGATAGCCTAGGGAAATGGCTGCTGGGGACCAAGTATAAAAGCGCAAAGTGGGGGGCTGCTTTCCCAGTCGGTGTTGTTCCAGTAGCCAGCTATCAATTGCCATCTGAACCTTCCCAGGAGCATTGATAAGGGGAATGAAACGCCAAAAAGGGGTTGCTGACACTTCAGATTTCATTCTTTTTCCGAGCAACCCAATATTTACTCACGAAATGATTTTCCGTCCTAACCTGCTCAAAACCTGCATCATGGAGCCGTTGTTCCAAATCGTCATGGATGTAGCTTTGATAATAAGGCTCATGAAAAATAGCGGGGAAATTGTTCATCATGGTTTGAAATTCCGGACTATCTCGCCTTTGAATGGAATCACAAATCACCAATACTCCTCCTGGTTTCATCACCCGAAACATTTCGGCGATCGCCTTTCCTCTAACTACTGGTGGTAATTCGTGGAAGAGAAAAACGCAGGTGACACCGTGAAAATAATCATCTCGATAAGGCAATTCCTCTGCATTAGCTTGCAATAGTTGAGGCAATTCTTCAGAATTTGCTGCTAACATGTCATTGGCTTTTCGTAAATAAGTAGGGGAGAGATCAATGCCAAATAAGGAGGCGGATGTAATGGCAGCGCGAATCAATTTTAGAGTTACCCCCGTGCCGCAACCTACATCTAGCACCCGCATTTTTTCACCGGATTCTCTTTTTAATCCTTCTAATTCTTGTTTTAACGGAGCGAGAATTCTTCTGCGCATGGCATCCCCCATACCGTTAAAGAGAATTTCCACTTGTAAATCATATAAATTGGCAGACATATGGCTCAAATAGCCATTAGTTTGGTAGTGGAAGTTCTGAAGATAATACTGAGGATAACCATCCAAATTTATCTCTGGGGAAAACTGCTGATATTGCTTTTTTGTGATTCGCTCCCAAATAGAAGGCATATCTAGCCAGAGAAAAGGATAATAAAAGAAAAAATCCTGCCAAGGGCGCTCAAAAAGCAGACTTTGAGGATATATGCCCAAACGAGCATCTTCCCAATCAACTTCTAATAATTTAGTTAATCTTACTTGCAGTTGTTGCAGTGTTTCTGGGTTAAGGGTTTGGGTATTTGGCTTGGCTGCTGGGGCAAAAAAATTTCTTAATTGGGTGTTTATATTCTTGTGAGCAAGGCTAAAGGAAAGGTAGCTTTGCTGAACTGCCTGATAAGTTATTTTGTTGAGATAATCTGAGGAAAACATGAATACTTTGCTTAATTAAATTATAGGTAGGCATAATTTTTTTGATAAACCGCAGAGACGCAGAGGACGCAGAGGAAGAAGAGGAGAGGTGTAGGTGGGGAATGCCCACTCTACATATACATTGACAGCCCCTAACCGTTGTCGCTGAGGAGCGAGCGCCTACCTAGGTCAGGAAAGCGAGCGGGTGGGGTCGAGCGCGCGTCCGATGAACGGAATGGTGCAAGAGCTGCTGTTATACGTCGTAGTAAAGAGCAAACTCATAGGGATGAGGGCGTAAACGCATGGGGTTGACTTCATTATCCAGTTTGTACTCAATCCAGTTGTGGATAAAGTCTTCGGTAAACACCCCGGTATCTGTCAAGAAACTATGGTCTTTGTCTAAGTTTTCTAGGGCTGCTTCTAAAGAACTGGGGGTGGAAGGAATCTTGCTCAACTCCTCCGGGCTGAGGTCATAGATATCCACATCCAGAGATTTCCCGGGGTCGATTTCGTTCTTAATCCCATCAATACCAGCGCAGAGCATAGCAGCAAAGGCGAGATATGGGTTGCAAGTAGCATCGGGACAGCGGAACTCCAGACGCTTCGCTTTGGGATTAGGACCGGATAAGGGAATCCGGATGGAGGCAGAACGGTTACCTTGGGAGTATGCTAGGTTGACGGGGGCTTCAAATCCAGGTACTAAACGCTTGTAGGAGTTGGTGGTAGGGTTGGTCAATGCCAATAGAGCTGGTGCGTGTTTGAGAATACCCCCGATATAGTTGAGTGCTGTTTTGCTCAAGTTGGCGTAGCCATCGCCCCAGAATAGGGGTTTGCCATCTTTCCAGATAGACTGGTGGGTGTGCATCCCACTCCCATTATCGTTAAATAGAGGCTTGGGCATGAAAGTAACGGTTTTGCCGTATTTCTTGCCAACATTTTTAATGACGTATTTATAAGTCATCAAATAATCAGCCGCCTTAATAATGGGGGCAAAGCGGAAACCCAGCTCATTCTGTCCCCCTGTAGCCACCTCGTGATGGTGTTTTTCAATGGGTACGCCGCAACGAGCCATGGTTAATAGCATTTCCGTGCGCATATCTTGGAGAGTGTCTGTGGGGGGGACGGGGAAATAACCCTCTTTGTAGCGAGGTTTATATCCCAGGTTGCCTCCTGATTCTTCGCGACCGGAATTCCAGCGACCTTCTACACTGTCTACATAATAGTAGCCCTGACTTTCGGTTTGGTCAAAACGAATATCGTCAAAAACGAAGAATTCTGCTTCGGGACCAAAATAGGCAACATCCCCGATCCCACTGTTTTTCAGGAAGGAAAGTGCTTTTTGAGCAATACTGCGGGGATCCCGACTGTACCACTCCCCGGTGCGTGGTTCCTTAATGGAACAGATCATGCTCAAGGTTTTTTCTTTCATGAAGGGGTCGATCCACGCAGTAGTAAAATCGGGAACCATTGCCATGTCCGATTCGTTGATTGCTTTCCAACCCCGAATACTGGAACCGTCGAAGGGAACACCGTCTTCAAAGGAACTTTCGTCAATTTGGTCTTTGTAGAAAGAGCAGTGCTGCCAGATCCCTGGCATATCGATGAATTTTAGGTCGATAATCTTAATGTCCTGGTCTAGAATCATTTTCAAGACTTCAGCAGCAGTTTCCGCCATGGTTTCTTCCTTAAATTTAAAAGATATTTCAACTGTCCCATTATCCTAGGGAGTGGAATGGGAGGAATTTTGTATCCAGTGTTACAGAATTGCCAGTCAAAATTGGTGGGAAACCTGTAGATTTTGCAAAAATGTATTGAATTATACAGTTTTTCAAATTTCTCCCTCTATGGGATGATAGACAGATAACCAAAAATAACTTGCATAAAAATTGCTGTTGGGAGAAACTTTTAATGCGAGACGCTGTTACTAATCTGATCGGCAAATATGATATTACCGGTCGTTACTTAGATCGGAATGCTTTCGACGATCTGAAATCCTACTTTGAATCTGGCATGGCACGAATTGCCGCTGCCCAGATAATCAATGCTAATTCTGCCACCATTGTCAGGGAAGCCAGTGCTAAGCTGTTTGAAGAAGTACCGGAACTCCTTCGTCCCGGGGGCTATGCCTATACCACTCGGCGCTATTCTGCCTGTCTGCGGGATTTGGACTATTACTTGCGCTATGCAAGTTATGCCCTGGTTGCCGGGGATATGAATATTCTGGACGAACGAGTATTGCAGGGATTACGGGAAACTTACAATTCTTTGGGGGTACCCATTGGTCCCACTGTGGTGGGTATTCAGATCATGAAAGATATGGTTAAAGAAATGGCGACAGAAGCAGGAGTGGAAGATACGGCTTTTGTGGATGCACCTTTTGACTATATGAGTCGGGAGTTGAGCGAAATTTCTGTTTAATACCCAAGTTACCAGTGTAAGGGCGTACAGCTGTGCGCCCCTACAATACCCACATAGTGATTCTTTTGACTGAATAACTAGAATGGATTAAACGCCAGAATGACACCAGAAAGAAAAACCTATGGAAGTTACCTTCCATCTGCCTGATGAAGTTGTCAGGAAACTTCAACCCTTTGAAGATCGGTTACCTCAAATTTTAGCGTTAGGGTTGCGAGAATTTAATGCTATTGGTCAAAAAGGTTTTTCTGGTATGGCTGAAGTATTGGAATTTTTGGCAAGTCTCCCCACAGAGTCGGCTATTATTGCTCTACGTCCCTCAGAAGCCTTACAAGCTCAGTTATCTATGCTACTAGAGAAAAACCGGACAGTGGATTTGAATCCCGCCGAGGAGCACATTGAGCATATTGTCAGAATGGCTAAAGCTAGGGCTTTTTTGAGACCTTTTGGAGATAAGCTATAAAACTGTTAACAATTCAAAGCTTGTCAGTTCTCTTACTCTGATTACACTAGCTATATCTTATTCAACTTTCCTCAATTCTTGTACTTCTAGTAAGGGCGTTTTGGAAGCAGAAAACAAGGAACTTAAGCAAAGAGTTGAAATACTAGAAGGGCTACTACAGGAAACGCCAAGAAAACCACAACCAAACCCGACTCCAATTCCAGAATCAGGCAAAAAATATAGCATCTCTCGTGAATGTCGGGCAAATGATAAGCCACGGTATACAGATAGTTATAGCAATTATTCAGGACAAGCACTAAACTGTTTCAGCACAGGACATATTGCTGGTGTTTTAGTCCCATAGGGTATCAGCATATTCGATTGAGATTGTAGGTTGGGTTGAGGGACGAAACCCAACATAGGTTGGCGCTGTTGGGTAACGCTTGCGCTCTACCCAACCTACTCAAGTCAAATAAGAGAGGAGTTAGATTTCAATTACACCTGCTATTAACTTCCAACAGGGAGCTTCCCCTTCCCAATTTTGACCTGCCCAAGGTAGGCTAAGACTGACGGTTACCAGAC
>JACONB010000023.1 GCA_014323965.1 Prochloron sp. SP5CPC1
TCTAGCCGTTGGAGTTGGAGCCTTACTCTTAGGCTTAGGCGTCGCCGGAGCCAGAAACGGAATTTTAGTATTAGTTATAGTTGGAGCCGTAACCCTAGTCGAAGTCCAAGTCCTAGCCCAAGCCCTAGCCCTGGCCGAAGCCGGATTTCAACCTATAGTGGGCGCTGCTATAGTGGGCGCTGGATTCCTAACTAAAGTTACAGTCATATTAGTTGTTGTAATCCTAACTAAAACCCACGTTGTAATCCTAACTGAAATCAAAACCTTCGTAGTCTTAAGCGTAATTGTAGCCCTAGTCCTCACTTTAACAATTGCTTACAGCGCCTGGCGTGCCATGAAGGGAGACTCCCGATATGGATCGATTCGCAATGATGCCGTCGTTTTTGCAGCTAATGGAGGTACCAGCTTCCGTAAAGCTAATTTAACGGATGCCAAATTTAACCAGGCTACCCTCAAAGGTACAGATTTCCGAGAAGCCAATCTAACCCGCACAAGTTTCCATCACGTAAACAAGAAATATAACCTAGAGCGAGTCAAAGTTACCAAGACTATCTTAGCTAACCCAGCAGTGAGAGCGCTACTTGTTACTGGGGACGGTAGGGACAAATCCTATGCTGGTGCTAACCTGAAAGGAGCTAACCTCATGGGAGCTAATCTAACTCATGCTAATCTGAAAGAAGCAGATATCAGCAACGCTATCTTGGAGAATGCCTCCTTAGAATATGCTAACCTAACTTTAACCAATGCAGTAGCTACTAACTTCACCAAGGCTCAAATGACAGGTGCTACCATAGAAGCTTGGAATATTGAAAGCAGCACTAAGCTAGATAATGTAGATTGTGGCTTCGTTTATCTCCTGGAAAAGCCGATTCATGAAAAAACAGATAACAGAGAAAGACGTCCTAGTAGTGGGGAGTTTGCCCCCGGGGACTTCACCAAGTTATTTACCGAAGTTTTGGACACAGTTGATTTAATTTTCCGAGAAGGGGTAGACTGGAAAGCCTTTGTTACTGCCTTTAAAGAAGTACAAGTAGAAAATGAAGACACAGAATTAGCTGTCCAGAGTATCGAAAATAAAGGTGATGGCTGCTTTGTGGTAAGAGTAACTGTACCTCCCGATACCGATAAGGAAAAGATTCACCGTGATTTCACTGAACAATATGAAATACAGTTAAAACTTATAGAAGAGAAGTATCAAGCCAAGTTACAAGGTAAAGAAGAGTTAATCGCAAACTATCGAGAGCAAATTGAAGATTATCGCCAGAAATATACTACACTAGAAGCAATTATTAAGACTTTAGCCTCTCAGCCCGGAAGTCCGATTAATGTTAATATTGATAATATACTAGGAAATCAAGACATGAGTAAAAACAGTGGAGTAAAAGTAAGAAACAATAGTCAATCAATTGGAGTAGCAGGTAGAGATTTAAATAGTAATGCTAATGTGGTCATTAATGAACTACCTTCCTCCCCCAACCCCAACGAACCGGGAATAAAGGAATTGCTGATTGAGTTGCAGAAGGCGATCGCCTCCTCCTCTCTCTCCGAAGTAGACAAAAGTGACGCCCAAGACGAAATAAAGAACTTGGTAAAAGCAGTCCAAAATGGAGATGAAAATGATAAGAAGAAACAAGCAGGGAAAGCCATGAGAATGTTAAGGAGAATTGTAGATATGCTACCTCCTACTGCTGCATTTGTAACAATTCTAGATAAACTAGGCCAATTATTTGGGCTAGGATAAAGGGTATGGGGTGGTTATTTTGTGCTCTAGGTTTATTGGTGGACAATGCCCACCCTACCACTATTCAAAAGACTGTAACCAAGAGTATAAATCAGCTTCCTCTCTAAAGTCTAGCAAAGCTTCTCCCAAATCTTCCAGTTTGTTTAAAGGCAGTATCTCAACTTACTACCCCAAGACGACGGTTGAGCAGTCTTAGAAGGAGCGATTCCACGGAAAGTTATCAGTAACCAGCTAGCTATGTCCCGGGAAAAGTTTTCCGCAATGAATTTACAAGTGCTATCAAAGGCCATGATGTGTTATACTACCAGTAGGGGCCTTTATTCCTTCCTTTGAACCCTATGAGCGAACTAGAACGTCTCCTGCCCTCCGACTGCCAACTGGTAAACTGGGAAAATCTGGAAACTGAATGGCAAAAACAGATCAATCGGACAATTATTGCTCCCACTCTCCCTGGTTATTTAGTTTACCCCCCTACTCAAGAAGCTTTGGGTACCGTTATAGAAGCAGCAGCAAACCATGGTTGGAAGGTTCTTCCTTGTGGTAGGGGCAGCAAGCTAAGTTGGGGGGGTATAATTGAAAATCCAATCCACCTCCTAGTGAGTACTGCAAGACTGAACCGGGTTGTCGAACACGCTGTGGGTGACTTGACGGTGACCGTGGAAGCAGGAGTGAAATTAGCAGACCTCCAGCAGACCCTATCCCAATATAATCAATTTCTTCCCCTAGATCCAGCCTATCCCGAATCTGCTACTATAGGGGGTATCGTAGCCACAGGGGATACTGGTAGTTGGCGAGTTGGCTATGGTGGGGTTCGAGACCTAGTTTTGGGACTGTCTTTTGTTCGAGCTGACGGTAAAATAGCTAAAGCTGGAGGACGGGTAGTGAAAAATGTGGCTGGCTACGATATAATGAAGCTGTTTACTGGTTCCTATGGCACTCTGGGAATCATAACCCAAGTAACTTTTCGCCTTTATCCCCTCCCCTCCACTTCCAAAACTGTTGTTTTAACGGGAGATAAGGAAGGGATCGCTTCCCTTAGACACACTCTCGTCACTTCTGGTTTAACTCCCACTGCTGCGGATATTCTCTCTCCTAAGTTGGTGCAGAAGTTATCTTTAGGAGAGGGTATGGGTTTAGTGGTGCGATTTCAAAGTATCCCAGCTAGTGTTAAAGAACAGGGGGCAAAAGTTGCCTCCTTCGGGCAAGAGTTGGGGCTAAAAGCTAGTTTATATGAGGATAAGGAGTTAGAGACAAAACTATGGCAAAATTTAAGTCGTAGTTGTAGGGTTACTCCCTCCCAAACAGCAATTTGTTGTAAAATAGGTATATTACCTTCTGCTGCCGTGATTTTGCTCGGTCAACTAGATACTCGGGGTCTTGGTATCATTGGGGTGAATAACGGTTTAGGACAATTGACTCTAGAAGAGGAAACATATAAAGAAGATATTAAAGCAATGCGCTCCCTGTGTGAAGCACATAGGGGTTTCCTGACCATTCTGGAAGCTCCCCCTGCTATCAAGCAAGAATTGGAACCTTGGGGCTATAGAGGGAATGCTTTAGCCCTTATGAGCTGCATTAAAGAACAGTTTGATCCGAAAAAAATCCTGAGTCCTGGTCGTTTTGTGGGCGCAATTTAGAACCCCGCCCGCGAATAAATTGCAGGCTAATAAGTTATTTGACTTTTTCTAAGTTATAATATAACAAACCCCATGGAACAAATCTTAAAAGCCAAAAATAATAACCCCGAAACTCACACCTTACACCCTAAAGAAATGAAACAAGAATTAATTGATACCTGCGTTCACTGCGGCTTTTGTCTTGCCACCTGTCCCAGTTACAAGGTAATAGGGAAAGAGACTGATTCTCCCCGAGGTAGAATTTATCTCATGAACGCCATTAATAAAGGTGAAGCTTCTTTTGAAACAGCTGCTACAGAACATTTCGATTCTTGTTTAGGGTGTCTCGCTTGCACCACTATTTGTCCTGCTGGTGTAGAATATGATAAACTAATAGCAGCCACTCGTCCTCAGGTAGAAAAAAATCAACGTCGCAGTTTGGGTTCTAGATTAATTAGAAGCTTAATCTTCAATCTTTTTCCCTATCCCGATCGCCTACGTTCTCTACTTTCTTTCTTCTGGTTCTATCAAAAATCAGGTCTGCAAAAATTTGTTAAATTAACTGGTTTACTGCAAAAATTTTCTCCTTCTTTAGCTGCCATGGAGTCTGTTTTACCCACCATTGATTTCAATTCTATCGAGTATAATTTTCCTGAAATTATCTCAGCCCAAGGAACAAAACGCTATCGAGTGGGAGTAATTTTAGGTTGCGTACAGCGTCTCTTTTTTTCCTCTGTAAACGCAGCCACTGTGAGGGTTTTAACTGCTAATGGCTGTGAAGTTGTCATTCCACCAAATCAAGGCTGTTGCTCTGCTTTACCCGCTCACCAGGGACAAGAAGCACAGGCAAAAACATTAGCAAAAAAGATGATTGATAGCTTTGCAGGAAAAAAATTAGATGCTATAATTATCAATGCAGCTGGTTGTGGTCATACCTTAAAAGAATATGGTGCTATATTAGCTGATGACCCACAATATAGTGATAAAGCAGTAGCATTTGCAGCAAAAGTCAAAGATATACAAGAGTTTCTTGTGAAAATAGGCATGAGTGCAGAACTTGCTCCTTTAACAGAAGAGCCACTAACTATAGTTTATCAAGACGCCTGCCATTTACTCCATGGACAAAAGATTAGTTTACAACCGAGGCAGTTATTGCAGCAAATTCCTAGGGTTAAACTGAAAGAACCGAGAGACGCAGCAGTATGTTGCGGGAGTGCGGGAGTATATAATTTGTTGCAACCAGAAGTAGCTGATGAATTGGGTTGGCAAAAAGTAGGTAATTTGTTAGCTACGGAGGCAGATTTAATTGCTTCTTCTAACCCCGGTTGTACATTGCAAATCAAGAAACATTTGGGCTTGCAGGGTAATGTAACCCCCTTATTGCATCCCGTGGAGTTATTGGATTATTCTATTCGAGGCATTAAACTTCCGCCTCATCGCCCCGAGGGGTGCTATAATTGAATGAATAAGTGGAGACTTACCTTCCGACTATGATTTCTCAATTGTCAGCACCAACTAAAGCAGAAATTATCTATCCTGATAACGACAGCCAACCTATGGCGAATAACACCATTCAGTTTCGCTGGATTTTAGTTATTCAGCAGAATTTAGACTGGCTCTTAGCTGAAAATGCTAATGCATTTGTGGCTGGAGACTTATTTTGGTATCCTATTGAGGGAAACAATACCATCGTCAATGCCCCGGATGTGATGGTAGTATTGGGGAGACCCAAAGGGGATCGTCTCTCCTATAAACAGTGGGAAGAAGATGGAATCGCTCCCCAAGTGGTCTTTGAAATCCTTTCACCCAGCAATACAGGGAAAGAGATGGCTCAAAAACTGCTCTTTTACGATCGCCAGGTCGTGAGGGAGTACTATATTTACGATCCCCATCGCAATGAGTTACAAGGCTGGTTGCGAGGAGAGTACGGCTTAGACTCCATCGAGTCTATGGTAGACTGGATAAGTCCCCTGTTAGGCATTCGTTTCTCCCTATCTAAAGAAGAATTACAGATTTATCGACCTGACCACAAGCAGTTTCTCTCTTACATCGAGATTAGTCAACAATTAAAGTCCGCCGAACAACAATTAGAACAGGAGCGAAAACAGACTAAAACCATGGAGGACTTGTTAAATCAATACCGTGATCGCTTCGGAGAATTACAGTAAATCCTCTCAAGAATCGCTACCATAGTGGAGTTAGAGTTAATCAGAGCAGTATAACAAAAAGTTATCTAAGAGATAAATGACAACGGAAAACAGCCGTCTAAGAACCGAATTCTTAAACACACAGGTCATCACTCGTGACACCGGTAAGCGGTTAGGAGTGGTGAAAGAACTGTTGGTGGATGTTGACCAACGGGAAATCGTAGTTTTGGGACTCCGGGACAACTTCCTTTCTTTAACCGGAATGGCGAAATATATGTACCGGGACAGAATCGAAAAAAGTGGTGACGTAGTGCTGGTGGATTCCGAAGATGTGATTGAAGACATCGACGTGGATGTTTACAGCAAACTCATCAATAGTGAAGTTATCACGGAAACCGGGGAACCTTTAGGTCGGATTAGGGACTTTGTCTTCAACATTGACGATGGGAAGGTTTATTCTCTGATTATAGCTTCCCTGGGTATTCCCCAAATCCCCGAGCAGTTAATCAGTACCTACGAATTGCCCATAGAAGAAATAATCAGCAGTGGTCCCAACCGGGTGATTGTTTTTGAGGGTGCCGAAGACAGACTTACCCAGTTAACGGAGGGTATTTTAGAGCGATTCGGGATTGGCAGACCCGTTTGGGAACGGGAGCAAGAAGAGGAACTAGATTCTCTGAATACTGTACGACCGGAAAATCAATTACCTACAGGTATCCCCGTGCGCGCTCCCCAAAAGCGACAACCCGTAAAGACTCCCGTCAGACAATGGGAGGAAGAAGAGTGGGAAGAGGAGGTTCCTGCCCCGCCCCAAAAGCGCCAGGTTCTCTACCGAAATTACGAAGATGAGCGATATGAGGACTACCAGGATGAGAATGTGGATCAGGATGCGTGGGATGATGAGGTAAAATCTGAGCCTTACAAGGGACCACGTATAAGTATTCCCGAGAAGAAAAAAGCTCCTGAGTATGAGGAGGAAACTCGTTAAACATTGGTAGGGGCGCAAGCCTTGCGCCCTCCTGCCCTTCCCCAGTAAGGCGATCGCTAATAGCCTCAACAATATTCTCTTAAGATTAAGTTTTGTAACTTTTTTTTGAAAAAGCCTTGACATTTGGAATTTTTTGATGTTATAGTTTAAGAGTGGGAAAATGTGCTGCCATATATAGGGTTTTTATAAACCGCAGAGACGCAGAGAGCGCAGAGGAAGAAAGGAAAGGAATGTTAGCAGGTCGTTATAAAATCGTTAAAAGTCTTGGTAGCGGTGGGTTTGGAGACCCCTATCTTGCGCAAGATATTCATTTACCCGGCGATCCCTATTGTGTGGTGAAGCACTTAAAACCCCAAAACCCCGATAGTTTCGATATTGCGCAGCGTCTCTTTGAAAAAGAAGCAGAAACCCTTTATCGTCTCGGGAACTATGACCAAATTCCTCGAAAGGACTTTACATACTAGCCCGCGATCGCCCTGTGGTGGGCAACGCACCCTACGACTTTACCAATATTATAAGCAGCAATATCCTGCGAATGAAACCATTTTAAAGCAGTTTTCTCCTGTTTTGGAGGCACCACCACCACAAAACCAATGCCCATATTAAAAGTTTGGCTCATAGTTTCGTTTCCCACAGCCCCAGTTTCCTGGATCCACTTAAAAATTGGCGGAACTTCCCAACTCTGGGGATATATTTCCACTGACTGTCCTAGGTTGAGACAACGAGGTAAATTCTCAGATAAACCACCTCCGGTAATATGAGCCATGGCGCGAATTTCCAGTCCAGAATTAATAGCTTCCAACACTGGTTTCACATATATTTTCGTGGGAGTGAGGAGAGTTTCTTCTAAACTCTGACCTAACAACTCGGGGACTGCACTCCAGTCCAAACCTTGGGTTGCTACTATTTTCCGCACTAACGAGAAACCGTTGCTGTGAACCCCATTACTAGCTAAACCAATGGCAATATCCCCAATTTTAACCTGAGAGCCATCTAATAATTTGCTCTTTTCCACTATTCCCACAGCAAAACCAGCTACGTCATATTCTCCTAAGGTATAAAAACCGGGCATTTCTGCTGTTTCGCCTCCCAAGAGGGAACAACCACTCAATTTACAACCCTCAACTATTCCTTTCACTACTTCTACTAATTCTACCTCCTTCAGCTTCCCTGTGGCTAAATAATCTAAGAAAAATAAGGGTTCAGCACCAGAAGTGAGAATATCATTGACACACATGGCCACTAAGTCTATACCTATGGTATCATGACGATGGAGTTTCTGGGCTATTTTAAGTTTTGTTCCCACTCCGTCAGTAGCGGAAACTAATATGGGATCAGTGTAACCAGTTGGAAGTTGAAAATAACCCCCAAAACCTCCCAAACCCCCCAAAACTTCCCGACGATAGGTACTTTCTACTTCTTGGCGGATGGTTTGGACAAAAGAAAGCCCTGCTTCAATATCAACTCCTGCTTCTCGATAATCCATAGGAAAATCAAATAACTATTAGATAGATTATAGATAATTGGGAAAGGGGGCGGCCATGAGGCCATTATTAGTTTAGGCTAAACTAATCTTGTGTTTTAGAACCAGAAACAAATTCAGCATTTGGTTACTAGCTCTGTAAAGATTAGGTTAAGATTCGGTTAAAACAACTGCTTTTGGTGCTAGAGTCTTTATATTTGGCAATATCGATTATACATTATCTCGCGCAAAGGCGCAAAGGCGCAAAGGGAGGATTTTAATCTTGTGCTACTATAATGTAATTGTTTGAGGAGAAAATATGGATATGGTGGTATTGGTTCAAGCGATAACTCGGGTGTTAGTACCCTATTTGCCGTTTTTGTTGCCGTTGGGACAGAAGACTGGGGAGAAGGAAGCAGAAACCCTGGCTCATAAGCTATGGGCAAAGCTTAAGCCAGCAGTGGAGGTTAAACCAGCAGCCTTGGAAGCAGCAGAGGACGTAGCTAAGAGTCCTGAAGATGAAGATGCCATCGCCTCTTTGCGACAACAGTTAAAGAAAATCTTGACAGCTCGAGAAAATGCAGCATTGAGGGCAGAAGTTACAGAGATATTGGCGTCCTTCAAAAGCAAATCGGATGTAAACGGCGTAGAGCAGACGATGAATAGGGTGATGGGATTTACCCAGGGTGTCACAGTGGCCTATCAAGGTGGACTAGTTAACGCGGCAAAGGGTTGGTCAGGATCAGAACTAGCGGAAGAGTTAGATAAGATTGTGCAAGAACGTCGTTGAGATTGACTAAGGATAGATGACTTATCTTTTTGATACGGATGCAATCTCTGAGGTTTTGAAGAAAAAGCCGGCAAGACTGTATATGGAATGGTTGGAGACAATAGCGCCAGAACAGCAGTATGTGAGCGCGGTAACGGTGGGGGAGCTGTACAAGGGGGCATATCGGAAAGTGGCTACACGGGAGAATGCGGGAGCGTGGTAGCCCCGCGATTTTAATCCGGGGAGGAAACGCGACACGGCAGTTTTAACTGCCGTGAAAAGTGTATAATAATGAAGTGAGTAAGGACAGACGCCTACGTGACGAAGCGACTCTAGTACCGGAGAAATACCGACCCTCAAAGATTGCATTGCGTTAATCCTCTTGTGAACGGGTAAATAATTGCAGATCGCAGAGCGTATCGAACTGGCTGAGTGGTAGTATCCTATTGCATAATCAAAAAAAAAAGAAGTAGCGGGAACTGCGGGTATCGACCTGGCAGAACTCAGTAGGGGCGCTTTGACTACGCCTGTAAGAGTTCGACTATGGACTCTTAACGAATCCCCGTGTCTTTAGACCGGGGAGAAGTCAAGTCCTGACATTTTGCAGAATTTGCAAAGCCGGATTCTGCCGGGACTAATAATGCTTCCCTATAGCGGAGGGACAGCTCGACTCTACGGCTATATCTATGCTGAGTTAGAGGGACAGGGAAAACCATTAGCCCATGCAGACTTGCAGATAGCAGCAACAGCTATTGAGCATGGATTAGAGTTAGTTACGGGTAACTTGCGTCATTTTGAGCGAGTGCCAAATTTACCCATTCAGCCTATTTTGAGTCTGGCACATCAGCAGGGTGGCGATCTGGGGGTGGGGCACTAAGGTGCCCCGCCCGCCAGATCTGTTTCCACAGATCGCACCAGATAACCCACCAATTATATTCTGGCAACTGCTTTTGGTGCTAAAATCATTATATTTGGCAATCTTGTCTACAGTCAAAGAAGGAGTTTCCGTGGAGCTATTTAAAACAACTCTGGGGTTGGGTTCTTATTTAGAGGACCAACGTCAAGGAAAAACCATGGGTTTGGTTCCCACTATGGGTGCTTTACACTTTGCTCACCGTAGTCTGATTGAACGTGCTGTGGCAGAAAATGATCTGGTAGTTGTGAGTATTTTTGTCAATCCTCTCCAGTTTGCCCCAAATGAAGATTTGAACTGTTATCCTCGTCAGTTAGAGGAAGATTGTCGGTTTTGTGAGGAGCTGGGGGTGGACGTAGTTTTTGCCCCTTCTATAGAGGAAATCTACCCCCAAGATAGGGTAACTCAAATTATACCCCCACCAGCACTAACTTCTGGGTTATGTGGTAGGTTTCGACCAGGACATTTTGTTGGCGTAGCCACTATTGTCACAAAACTGCTGAATATTGTCCAACCTACCAGAGCTTATTTTGGTGAAAAAGATGCTCAACAGTTGGCTATTATTCGTCGTTTGGTCACAGATTTACATTTACCAGTAGTTATTAGAGCTTGTCCTCTTATTAGGGAAGATTCTGGTTTAGCTTATAGTTCTCGCAATCAATATCTTACCCCAGAAGAGAAGATACTTGCTTTGGGGTTATCTCGAGGGTTATTCTTAGCCCAAAAAGCTTTTCACACCAATCCCGAAATTAATGGGGAAACTTTAGTTAACCTAGTGCAGGGGGAACTAGGTGGATTAGAGGTAGAATATGTAGAGTTGGTTCATCCTAACACCCTTCAGCCTTTAAGTAAAGTTGAAAAGGTGGGATTATTAGCAGCAGCGGTGAAAGTGGGTACTACCCGATTAATTGATAACGTTATTTTACACCTTCCTTCCCCTATTATAACTATTGATGGACCAGCTGGTGCAGGGAAATCTACCGTTACCTGTAGGGTTGCCCAAATCTTGGGGATGTTATATTTAGATACAGGAGCTATGTATCGAGCTGTCACCTGGTTAGCTATGGAAAAAGGTGTTCAAATAGAAGATAAAGGAGCCATAGGTGAGTTAGTGAGTCAAGCTAAACTGGAGTTAATTCCTCGTGAGGATAAAATTGGGGTTAAAATTAATGGAGAAGATGTAACAGAAGCTATTCGCACTCCAGCAGTTACCGCTAACGTCTCTACCATAGCAGCTCAACCTGCTGTGCGACGTAAGTTATTAAAACAACAGCAAGAGTGGGGGGAAAAAGGAGTGGGAGTGGTGGCGGAAGGAAGAGATATGGGTACCCATGTATTCCCCAACGCTGCTCTGAAGATTTTCCTCACTGCTTCTGTGGAAGAAAGAGCGAGACGCCGGTGGAAACAGTTGCAAGAATCCGAGGAGCCTGGGGTTACTATAGTGGAGTTAATTAGTCAGATTCAAGAGCGGGATGATCAGGATAGTAATCGTCAAGAAGCTCCTTTAATCCAAGCATTAGATGCTATTGTTATTAATACCGATAACATGACTATTGATGCTGTCACTACTCAGATTATCCAGCTTTATAGGGAGAAAATATAGTCTCGCGTAAAGGCGCAAAGGCGGGAACGAAACCCAAAAGTGCCAGCCTTGGGCGTAATATACTCATAATTGTAAAGTTTCGTAACAGGATTCAACATTTGTGGTGGGTAACTCTCATATTAAGGTCCCAGCAGTTACCATCAGCCAACAGCATATTCAGTAAATTGGCGTTTAAAAGGGGAATGAAAGCCTAGTACAATATCGTTTTTAGCAACTCCCATTTCTACCAACTCCTTAGCAAAATTAACATCAGTCATGTTATACTGAATCCATATTTTTTCCTTCCTAATTTCCATGTGAACCGTACAGCCATAAATATAGCGATTGCCTTGCCAACCAAAATTAACAATCAGGTAGCGATCGCTTGCTGTATCGCAAATCAGCTCTCGCTCCATGTCTGGATTTAAAGACTTATACCCTGCATATTCACCTAGTAAAGTTTGAATAATTTGGCGGTAATGTTTTAGTTTATCCATTGGATACTCTCCTCTGATGTGGTATCATAGACGGCTGGTTTGAGACTATACTCTTGGCAGATTTGCTGGGTGGTTTTTTTAAAGTTATGTATTGTTTTTAAAAAACTGCTAAATAAAGTGCACGTTCAGGTTCTACTTGCCTCAATGTGAATCGATAATTAAGAAACTGACCTAAAGCGAGGTGAAACTCTGAAATAGCAGAATCACCAATAAAAGATCAATATAAACCTCAATATCTACTAAATCGATATGAAACGGATCGTGAGTGATAGTCCAGCCATCTTTTTCCAGACCATGGCGCACTAATTGGTGAAAAACATCTTTAGCAGGCATAATTTACATATTCATCACTGGAAACTCTCTATTGAGATAGTAGTCTATCATAGAATAAAGAGAATTCGCTAATCTCCCAACTCATGTCACCCACCCTAACCACAGGCTTAACCTTAGATAATCGCTATACCATTGTACAGGAATTGGGGCGCGGGGGTTTTGGTTGCACCTACTTAGCTACCAATAGCCAGCAGCAGTATTGCGTCTTAAAGCAATTTGCTCCCCAAGTGCAAGAGCCAAAACAGTTGTCCAAAGCAGAAGAACTGTTTAAGCGGGAAGCAGGAATGCTCAAAAGACTGCAACACCCTCAAATACCTCGCTTTCACTCACTGCTGCGAGTTAATATACAAGGTAGTAATTGTCTCTTTTTGGTGCAAGACTATATAGAGGGGGACAGTTACTATCAACTCCTAGTTAATCGGAAGCGGTTTGACGAGGGGGAAGTAAGAAAACTGCTCTTGGATATTCTCCCTATTCTGGAATATATCCACAACCAAAACATTATCCACCGAGACATTTCACCAGATAATCTCATTGGCCGCAATACCGACGGCAAACCAGTCTTAATCGACTTTGGCTGTGTTAAAGTGGCGCAAACAGCCTTATCTCGCTTTCTGGGACAGGGGAACCCTACTCGCATAGGTAAACCAGGGTATGCTCCCGAGGAACAATTTCGAGGTGAAATCTTTCCCAATAGCGATTTATATGCTTTAGCAGTGACAGTCTTGGTTTTGCACACTGGTAAAGAACCTCAAGACTTGTACAACGACGATAATGGAACCTGGAAGTGGCAGCGTTGGACTCGATTAAGTTCCAGTTTAGATGATATTTTAACAAAAATGCTGGCAATAGAACCGGAGGATCGCTACCCAACAGCAAGCTCAGTCCGTGGAGCTATTCTTTCCCCTAACACTTCTACGACCCAAATCCCCACCCGGTTAGTAACGGAACAAAGTAATTCACCATTTAGTATTCTTAAATACCTAAAGCTCGGAGTTTTAGGTTCTATAGCCCTTGTAATACCCGGTCTCATTAGTTTTGCTCTCATAAAAGAAAAAGAACCAAACCTCTCCCCTGAAGTAGAGGAGCAAATACAAGGTACAATTTATGAGCGGGTTAAGACTTTAAAGATTAACCCAGGAGTGTTTTACCAGGAAGTGGATATATTATTTTATCAGAAGTACCCAAAACTAAAAGGGAAGAAATTGAGCGATTGTTTAGAAGAGCAAAAGTTCCGTAAAGAATGGTATGATATTGCCGAAGAGTTATTAGAGCAGCGAGAGGGGAAGTAAAGTTTCACCCACATACCCTATATATAGGGCGCACTCTTTTCCCATTATACATAGTATAGCTTGTGAAATCTTATTTTGTCAACCCCACGCAAGAAAATTTATTTTAATCGAGTAGTATCAATAGCATTATATTGCAACTGAATTTCCTGTTGCCATTGTTTCAAACCCAAACGGAAACTGGTAACAGTGGAAACAATTGCCCGCAATGGCCGAGAACAACCTGGAAGGGAGTAGGGACAAATTAAGCGTAAGCCTTATGGCAATACCGCACATTAATGTGACGACTACACGCTACTACGACCTGCTACGGGGGAGCACCCCTAGCCGTGCCCCTACACAAGGTTTTAATGCTTCAGAAAAATCTTCCCCCTCTTCCCCCACTCTAAAATACTACCGTAAAGCTGTAAGGAAATCCTTTCTGGCAGTTGCTAAAGCTTCGGTTAATTTACTGGGTTCTTTTCCTCCTGCTTGAGCAAGGTTGGGACGTCCTCCACCTCCACCACCACAAATTTTGGCAATTTTACCGATAAATTGCCCTGCTTGCAACTTCTTCTCTTTGTTTACTTTATCAGAGAATGCTGCTACTAAACTCACTTTTCCTGGTGCAGGGGTGGAACCTAACACTACAGCACTTTCCCCCAGTTTTTGCTGCAACCTCACTGCTGCTGCTTTCAATGCTTCTGGTTCGGCATTTTTCAATTCTCCTACGATAATTTTCCACCCTCCCACAGACTCCACTTGTTGCAGCAATTGATCTGCTTTTCCTAAAGCTAGTTCTTGTTTGAGAGCTGTTAATTGTTTCTGAGACGCTTTTAATTCTTCTAGGTAGGTATTAATTCTGGCGGGAATACCTTCTGGTTGGACTTTTAGGCGATCGCTCAATTCTTTGACTACCTTATCTCTCGGCTTTAAATAGTCTAACATGGCAGGTCCAGCTACTGCTTCAATTCGCCGCACCCCCGCTGAAATACCTATTTCTGAAATTATTTTAAATGCACCTATCTCTGCTGTGCTCATTACATGGGTACCCCCACACAATTCCATAGAAATACCTTCAATATCCACTACCCTTACCTGGTCATCATACTTCTCGGTGACCATATAGGTAGCCCCATCTTTTTTAGCATTTTCTAGGGATGTAACCTTACTTAAGGCATAGTGACCTTCGGCACTCCAAGTATTAACGTCAGCTTCGATTTTTTGCAACTCTTCTGGTTTGAGGGCACGGGGACAGTTGAAATCAAAGCGGAGGCGATCAAACCCTACATAGGAACCTGCTTGGCAAATTGAGTTATCAATATTTTTTTTCAGTGATGCCTGAAGTAAGTGAGTTGCGGTATGGTGGGCTTGGGTGCGACGGCGGAAAGTCATATCTACGATTCCGGTAACTTCGTCACCTACTTTTAGGGTTCCTTGTTCAATGACACCTTTGTGAAAGAAGATTCCCCTTTCTTCCTGCACGTCTTCAATGGTGACGAGGAGGTTATCCCCCGTTAAAATGCCCCGATCCCCTACTTGTCCTCCAGACTCCGCATAGAAGGGGGTACAGTCTAAGATTATCTGCACATTCTTGCCACTGCCTAAAACTGCTTCTACAGTTCCCGTACCTTCCGTTTCTCTGTAACCGGTGAATTTTGTGGGGAGTATGCGGGTTGCTAACTTATCAATACCCCCTGACATAGTTAAATCAATGGTTTCATGGGCGGCTTGAGAACGGATGCGCTGCTGTTCCATTTCCGCCTCGAAGCCTTTTAGATCTACTTTTATACCACATTCAGCGGCAATTTCTTGGGTTAATTCCAAGGGGAAGCCATAGGTATCATAAAGGGTAAAAGCTTCTAAACCTGAGATTTGCTGGGGTAGGATCGCCAAAATTTCCCCTAAAAGCTTTTCTCCTCTACCTAAAGTGATAGTAAAACTAGCCACTTCCCGTTCTAATTCTTGGATGATGATTTCTTCCTGGGTTTTCAGGTGGGGAAAAGCCACCGGATCTAGGGAAATGGCGCTTTGAGCTATGATTTGGATCAGGTGCTCCTTAATGCCAATTTGCCGGGAGTGACGGACTACTCTGCGAATAAGTCGTCGCAAGATATAACCTCGACCTATATTAGCAGCGGTAATGCCGTCCCCTATCATGTGTACTGTAGCCCGGATGTGATCCCCAATTACCTTGAGAGATACTTTGGTTTTCTCGTCTGCTTTTTTCTTACATATCTAGTTCCTCTTTTTGCTTTTTCTTCTCAATCCTTTCTTGTTTTTTCCTCTCCTTTTCCTCTTTTTCTTTCTTCTTTTCCTCTGTTTCTTTCAGGATTGCATAGCCCTCTGCACTTGTTAAAACCCTTGATCCTGTCACCCTTGTGGTATCCTTCTGAACTCACAACGTTTTATCCCAACATGCCTTGGCAATGAAATTTTCAGCACTTTGTAGAAATTGATTTGGCATTATGATGCAGGTTATGGAATGAAAATATGCTGTTCCAGTACTGAGATACGATCCTTAGAGAGACAGCATGTAGGTTGTGCCCACATGCCCTGTTTTCGCATGCCCGGTCAGTCACATATTATGCTGTTTTGCTCAAGTTACCCGTAGATTACCTAATAATTATAGCCATTTGGCTGTAGGTTATCTGGTTACTTTTTGTATCCTTTTGTGAGCACAATATGACTACAGTGGCATATGTTGTTTTGCAGTAGAATACTTAATATTTGTAACCATTTGGCTGTAGGTTACCAGGTTTTAGTCAAGTTACCAGTAGATTACCTAATAATTGTAACCATTTTACTGTATGTTACTTGGTTACCTTATGTATCCTGTTGGAGCACAATAAAGTGGTATATATGCTGTTTTGCATAAGTTACCTTTAGGTTACGTAATAATTGTAAACATTTGCCTGCTGGTTATCTGGATACCTGGTTACCTTATGTATCCTTCCGTGAAGCACA
>JACONB010000024.1:0-15760 GCA_014323965.1 Prochloron sp. SP5CPC1
AGAAAAGTTTCAGAGCCAAAGTGCGGGGCAACTGTCATGGTACGTGGTATTCGAGAACTGGGAAGGTAGGTGATAACTGTCATTGTCAAGTGATATGAATCTAGATAAACCAGGAAACTATAATAGAATTACTCACGTCTTGAGAATCTGAATACAGAGGAACCACCATGAACTTGTTCAAATTCCCCCGAATCCAATCTTCTACCCTATTGACAGGTTTAATGGCGGCTGGAATCGCCTTGATACCCAACTCAGCCCTCTTAGCCCAGAGCATCCCCCAAAAATGGGAGAGTAATGAATACCAGCCCCCAGCGTTTATTGGGAGTCCCAAGCGCACTGTAGGAGGAGCGACTCGTGGCCCACAAAATCTGACATCTTTAATTCCCAATAACGGTTTTGGTGTCACAACAGCAGCATATCCCACATTTTTCGTCTACTTACCTGCTGTTGACTACGAATTCACTCAGTACGCAGAGTTTTTGCTCTTGGATAAAAATGGCCTGGAGATTTACAAAGTACAGTTTCCCACCAAAATGAGTGACAAAATCATCAGAATTTCTCTCCAGACTCATATAGGAATGAGTCCCTTGGAAGTAGGCAAAAGCTATCAATGGAAGTTCGACCTTTATGAGGATTCGTCCCATGAGTACCTAAATAAAAGGGTTGAAGGAGGGATCACACGGGTAGAACTGGAATCTCAACTAGCTTGGATGCTCCAGAACGCAACCCCACGGGAAAGAGCTAATCTCTATGCAGAGAATGAAATCTGGTACGATGCTTTGACGACCTCAGCGGATCTATATCAGGAAAACCCTAACAATCCCTTAGTAGCAGCAGATTAGGAGCAGTTATTAACCGCATCCCTACAATCTAACTCTTAGACTATAATAGGTTCCTAATGACGCAATATTTTGTGTTTATCAACTCTCAGCAGTAGATAAGGACTTTGGAAACCTAAAATTTGGTAATCTGACCTATCCAAAACAACTCTTTGGATATATTTAGGTCGCGCTACAATCAAAAGGGAGGTTGAATTGGCTTCAATATCAGTAGTTTCCGTGAGGTAGGCGATGGCTTTGTTAGTATTGCGGAAAAACTTCACTCGACGCTGGGTATAAAAAGTTAAACTGGGCTTTTTGAACCCGATCATCACTACCTCTTCCTCGGGTTTTTGCCTCTGTACAACAATAGCAGATAGTTCTCTCAGGGACAGTTGACGGGATCCATCTATTAAAAAGGCAGTAGGAAGAAGGGTGAAAACCAGAAAAGCGATAAAAGCAATCAGATTGGCGGTGAATATCCATTTCCAATTATACCTTAGCCACAACACAAGAGCAATTGCGATCGCCGTTGCTCCCCAGATAATTGCAGTTCTCAGTGGTATTCCCGATAATGCTACTAACTCAGCTAAATTTGGTGCTGCTGGGTCGTAACCGATAAAATTGGGACTCTTCAGGAAGAAAATAGCAAGAATCACTAAAACAATAACATTGACGACACAACTAATCAATAAACCCCTGTTCATGGATCGCTTTGGGTTAGCTGTCGATATTGCTTCACTCCAAAACAATGCTACTAAAATAGCTGAAGCAGGAAGGAGGGGTAAAGTATAGCTAGGTAGTTTAGTTACAGCAATGGTAAAAAAGATAAAAATGCCGCTAAACCAGAAAAAGGCAAAGAGACTTAATTGACTACCACGGGGTTGTTGACACCACCAAGAACGGTGCCAAAATTTAACCCTCAAAATAGCAACTGGTAGATATATAGACCAAGGTATAAACCCAACCAGCACAACTAAAAAGTAAAAATACCACGAGGCACCATGTCCATTTACTACCTCGGTGAAACGCTGGAAATTGTGATAGCCAAAGAAGGAGTTTATGTAGTCCCAACCGTGCTGTCTAATGACTAAGATATACCAGGGCAAAGTCATGACCATGAAGATTATCAAGCCTTTAATAATCTCCATTTCTTTTATTACTTTGGTCAAGTTGCCTGTATAAAGTAAGAAACTAATAATAATTAATCCTGGCAAAACAATGCCTACTGGTCCTTTTGTTAATACACTCAGGGCAAGGAAGATGTAACAAACAAGATACCAAAACGGTGCTTCCCATGATTTTTTTGTTATGTTATCCTTAAAAGTGTATCCTAAGAAAAAAGACAATAGGGATATACCCATACAACTGGTTAGCAACATATCTGAGACTCCCGTGCGTGCCCAGACAATGGTTTGGGAATTAAGAGCAATTAGTGCCGCACCGATGCAAGGCAATAAAAAAGACTTAGGCTTACTTTTATTATCCTGAGTAGCAAGCAAAGTATAAAAGCCAAAGGACATGAGGGCGATGGCCCCTATTGCGGAAGGTAATCGTACCGCCCATTCATTCACACCAAAAAGCTGATAGGCGATCGCCATCAACCAATAAATCAAAGGTGGCTTATCAAAGCGGGTTTCGCCATTAAAATAGGGGGTAACCCAATCTCCCGTCACCGTCATTTGGCGAGCAGCTTCAGCAAAAAGAGGTTCCGTTTCATCCACCAATCCCGTACTACCTAAATGCCACAAAAAAGCCAGCCAGCCAATGAGTAGCAACCAAAGAATAGAGAATATCCAGGTAGTTTTGTTTTGCTTCATCTATGGTAATTTACTCATTTTTTCCAAGTCCAGCACTTTAGCTAATGCCTCTTCTGTCATTAAACCTTGTCCTAAAACAATTTCCCTGATAGATTTTCCTGTTTCTAGGGACTTTTTAGCTACAGCAGCAGCTTTAAGATAACCAATGTGGGGATTGAGGGCAGTTACTAAAGCTAGACTTCCTTCGGCGTAGTCTCGACAGCGCTCTTCAATTGCCACAATATCCGCCAGACAGCGCTTACCCATTTGCTGAATGGTATTGCCCAGAATTTCGATACTGTGGATGAGGTTATAAGCAATTAAAGGCATCATCACGTTCAGTTCTAATTGTCCTGCTTGAGCTGCCAAAACGATAGCTGTATCGTACCCCATTACCTGAAAACAAACCATAGACATCATCTCACAAATCACCGGATTATATTTTCCCGGCATAATGGAAGAACCAGGTTGTACAGGGGGTAATTTTATTTCAGATAAGCCCGTTTTTGGTCCGGAGTCCAGCAAGCGCAAGTCATGAGAGATTTTAATACAATCCGTGGCGAGATTGCGCAAGGTTCCGCTTACAGCCACAAAAGGAGCCATACTCTGCATTGCTGCCATCAAATGGGGAGCGGGTTGGAGGGGTTGTTGAATTAATTCTGATAAAATAGCAATAACTTGGTGGCGATATTCAGGATGGGTATTTAAACCAGTTCCCGCAGCACTACCTCCCAAACCTAACACCATTAAATCCTCAGCTGCTGTTTCAATTCTACTCAGGTGGTCCATGAGAATTTGCCCCCAACCACGGAAAGTCTCCCCCAGTCTCACGGGTACAGCGTCTTGGAGGTGAGTTCTCCCGGAACGGACGATATGTTGAAATTCCTCACCTTTGTTATCTAAAATGGCGATCGCCTCAGACATAGCCGGATAAAGAGAATGTTCTAACGCTAACAATGCTCCAATGCGAATTGCCGTAGGAATGACGTCATTGGTAGACTGACCGTAATTAACATGGTCGTTGGAACTGAGACGCTGATAATTGCCCTTTTTATCCCCCAAAATTTCCAATGCTCGATTAGCCAGCACCTCATTCACATTCATGTGGTGGGAAGTACCTGCACCCGCTTGGTAAATATCCACCACAAATTGCTCTCTCAACTTTCCTTGGAGGACTTCATCTGCTGCTTGTACAATTGCCTGGGAGATGTCTTTCGGAATACAACCCAATTCCCCATTCACTATAGCGGTAGCTTTTTTAATCAATACACAAGCATCTACGTAGATAGGAAGGGGTTTTATCCCGCTAATAGGGAAGTTTTCCAGAGCGCGCACTGTTTGGATCCCATAGTAAACGTCTGCTGGAATTTGTCGTTCTCCCATGGAATCTCTCTCCATGCGGTAATTTGATTGGGTTGTTTCCTTCATATGTGTCAGTTAATGGTTCAATTATCAGGGTAGCATACCGTAACCGTTCCTAAACCTCAACTGTAAAGGCGATTAGAGATTTTCCCGTACCCAAGTTCTAAATGCTTGAATAGCTTGACTGCTGCCAGAAACTTGACTCTGCTGGACGTATCGATTCACTAAGTCTATAATTGGGATACCTGGAAAAGTGGGACTAGAATTAGACTGTACGTATTGTCCCACTTGCAAAACATTAATCTGTAGCTCTCCTCCTGCGTATCGCCAGAGTTCGGGCACTCCTAAAATCTGATAATTATCCAACTGAGTGCGAGAGGTAATATCAATTTCTATGACTAAGTCTGGGGGCGGATCTACAGTCAGATCCAGCCTATTTTTACTGATAACAGCTCCTTGATTTTGAATATAAAAACAGGCGTCCGGTTCAACTGCTTGAGTCATGTGCTCATTTTTGAAAGTTGTGGAACCCAAGGACTCATAATTAATCCCTCGTTCACTCAATAAAATTTTTACCATGTCGCCAATAATTTCCTTGGCTTTTTCATGTTCNNNNCCATAATTTCCAAGAGACCATTACTATAGGAAAGCCTGGCAGCGCGACTTTCTCCCAATTCCGTTAATATATTTTCAAATTGCTGCCAACTAACATCCTCAAGCATTAATTGATGCCCGGGTTTAATCTTTAATTGTCCTAACTCTAATAGCATTATTGTTAATCCATTAGGCAATATGTGCCAAAAACCTCAGTATAGCAGGCAATAGGGAGCAGATTTGTGTGTTAGTCCAGTAGGTTGGGTTAGGGTAATCCAACAGAAATGCTGTTAAGCAGGATAGATACGTAGACGCCGGTTAGGATCGGAGCCAAAACTATCGGAGTGGAGGCGATAATGTTCCACTAACTCGTGTTGCATTTTCCTTACCTTGGGGGATCGAGGTAATAATTCCACTGGTTGTCCTTGAGGAATGACAATTTGTTCTACTGCTAGTCTAGCTTCTTCCAGGGCTTCAATTTCGTCATCGCTCCCAGTGTAAGCAAACAAGCGCAAATCTATCTCTTCGGGCGTTTTGGGGTCATCCATACCCAACAAGCGCTTTAAGGCGCTGGCAATATGAGTAATAGTGTTAGACTTGACTCCATGAATAGGCACTTGACGGGTAATGGATATCTGTCGCAGTTTGGAATTGTTTTTAGCGTGGGAGCGCAGTGCCAAAATAGCATCCGCATTATTCATCTCCTTCGTCACCACTACAGGTAGATTCAGCACGGCAATTACTTGTTCCAACTGATTGCGACTGATACCATAGGAATAGACATAGACAGGCCATTCTTCCCCATTTGGTGCTGGAGTCCGAACTTTCTGAAAAGACTCTTCTTGTCCATATAAAGCCTTATTCAGCATTTCCTCGAAATCCTGATCCACTGCTGGCAAACCAGGAAGACGCTCTGTCCCCTCAGATTGGTCATAATTCTTAGAAGGTGCAGTTTTCTTGGCAATACTTACCTCCCCATCATCGCTAACTGTCCTGATTTCTGAGAATGAATCTTTTCCTCGCAATAAATTGTCCACCGTCTTAGCTACATCTTTGTGAACAACCCACTGCTGTCGCTCCAACATTTCCACCGCCATGGCAAAAGTGGGGGGTGCTTTCCGCTCCAAGACAGTCTTCTGAGAACGGCGACGGCGGGCTTCTTCATCTCCTAAAATAACAGCTTGTATCCCCCCCACCAAATCCGAGAGAGTGGGGTTTTTAATCAGGTTGTCAATGCGATTGCCGTGGGCAGTTCCCACCAGTTGCACTCCCCGTTCCGCGATAGTTCTCGCCGCCAGCGCCTCTAATTCCGTACCTATTTCGTCGATGACAATTACTTCGGGCATGTGGTTTTCCACAGCCTCAATCATCACCTGATGCTGCAATTCTGGGCGAGCAACTTGCATCCTGCGAGCACGCCCGATAGCAGGATGGGGAATATCTCCATCCCCAGCAATTTCATTGGAGGTGTCGATAATTACCACCCGTTTGTGTAAATCATCTGCTAAGACTCGGGCAATTTCCCTTAAAGCGGTGGTTTTCCCCACTCCAGGACGTCCCAAAAGCAGGATCGAGCCTCCGGTTTCCACTAAATCCCGAATCATGACGATGGTACCGAAAACGGCGCGACCTATACGACAGGTTAAACCGATAATCTCCCCGGTACGATTGCGAATAGCACTAATGCGGTGGAGTGTACTACCGATCCCAGCCCGGTTGTCGCTGCTAAAGCTACCCACTTGTTGGATACAATTTTGTAAGTCTGTTTTGGATACTGGTTGGTCTCCCAGGTAGCAAACTTCTTGCGGGAAGCGTGCTTCGGGAAGTCGTCCCAAATCCATGACCACTTCAATTAAGCTATTCTGTTTGGGATGTTTATCTATTGCAGAACGAATCTCTGGGGGGAAAATTTTGAGTAATTCCTCCAGATCGTCGGTAATTTGCATCCGGTGGCATGGTATTTTATCCTGCATTAAAGCCATAGGTCACTTGTTTATCGGCGATTTCAGTGGTATAATAAGGTTACGAGCTGATTCAACCGCCCGAGAGAGCAAATCGGGAGCATCTTCCAATTGCAAGGGGGAGGGAGAATTTCTTAAATTTTCATTGACTTGACTATTAATTGTTTCTAATTGATCTATAATAGGAGAAAGGAGATGGCGAGCATAGCTCCCATAAGCAATTCCTGAAATGCTGTGTTGGTTTCCAGTTGGTTGGAGTAATCCAACCTCTTTTAGTTTATCGACAGTGGTATTATTGGTACCACCAGCTAATTGAACGTATCCCGGTAATTGAGCTGCCAGCACCTTTTGTGCTAATTTAATAGTAGCCCGGGTAGTACCGGGTCCAATATCCCCACTCATAGGACGACCATCAGTTTGCCAAATTAGGGGACAGGGTAAAGGAGCGATGGTTTGATACAAAGATTGAAGATAATCAATCAGATCCGGACCATCCTGACAACTAATTGCCAGTAGTTTGAGTTTTTCGCAATAGGGAGAAATATCCTGCCAAAGTTTGTGAAAAAGCGCCCCATGTCCCACCTGAGTGTGAATTTCCATGGCGTCAATGGTCATGTCTTCAATTAAGGGGGTTATCATAGATGGGGTGGTGACATAGGACCGAGTATAAATTAGTTTCTCGGGACAAACAGATAAACAACGCCCACAACCGTAACACCGTTCATTTATCACCCCAAAGAAGTCCGATATAGCGTTTGCGGGACAAATCTGTTCACAAGGACGGGGACAGTCAGAGGGACATTTAGTCTCATCAAAGACTGCCTTACGAAAATGGGGGTCTTCTCCATCATTCACACTCACCATTAACCAAGGTTTAACTACCGCTCTCATCGAAGCAGCAGCTTCTATTCCTTCAATTGCTGCCGTAATCACAGCAGGATCCGCAGCAACATCGATACAGTCAGCACCCGCAAGGGTATAGGCTAAGGCAAGACTGCGAATTGCGGGAAGGTTTTGGTAACTGGCACCGCAGATGAGCTTGAACCAGTGACCGGACTTTAAGGAATGGAAAGGGTTCTTATTTTGTTTCACGCAGAGGCTCAGAGGCTCAGAGAGGTTTTTGTAGGGTTGGCAATTAACTTACAATATTAATGTTAAGGTTTTCTAAGATAATCTGTCTAGCTTCAGCGATCGCATCAATAGCTTCATGCCAAACATCTAAAGTAGATGTTATTTCTTTAATATAAGCCAAACCCTTTTTATCTTGGGAAGGGAGACGAAACTGCTGATGACTTCCTTTTTGTCACACTTTGACAAATCCAGGTTTAAGAACAGGAATCTTGCTCATGGTGACTTGAGCACAATCTGTTGTGTACCAACAAACTCCATGTCTAACACTGGCAGACTATCTTCTAGGAGCATTTCAATTACTTCACGCAAGTTTTGCTGTACTTCATCTAAAGTCTCTCCTTGAGAATGAGCACCGGCAAAACCAGGCACGTAGCCTACATATAGCTGTGTCTCAGAATCTCTTTCTATAATTGCTGTAAAGGTTTTCATATATCAATAAACTTTTTGTAGAAGGAAGTTGGAAGGGAAAAGGGTAGGGGCACCGTCTATAACGCTGCCCCGAGGGGTTACTGAGCGGTCCATTCGGTGTGGAAGAATTCTCCTCTGGGTTTATCCACCCGTTCGTAAGTATGGGCACCGAAGTAGTCTCGCTGGGCTTGAGTGAGATTTTGGGGTAGGCGATGACGCCGATAGCTGTCAAAATAATCCAAAGATGCGCTAAATGCAGGCACGGGAATGCCCAATTTATTAGCTACTGCTAACACAGATCGCCACGCTTCTTGACGTTCTAAAATGGTCTGTTTAAATTCACCCGCTAAGAGCAAGTTCGGCAAATTGGGATGAGACTGAAATGCTGATTTAATCTTATCTAAAAATCCTGCCCGAATAATACAGCCTCCTTTCCAAATGCGGGCAATTTCACCTAAGTTCAAATTGTAATTGTATTCTGTCGATGCTTTGCCTAATAAAGCCATTCCTTGAGCGTAGGAACACATCTTGGAGCAATAGAGAGCATCCCTCACTTGATTTATAAATGTGTTCCTATCCCCATCATACTTGCTCTGAGGACCAGTTAATTGGGACATTGCTGCTACCCGTTCCTCTTTATAGGAGGACATGACCCGAGCATTCACTGCTGCGTACATAGTGGGGATAGGTACTCCCAACTCCAAAGAGCTGACAATGGTCCATCTTCCAGTTCCCTTTTGTCCCGCAGAGTCCAGAATTAAGTCTACCAGGGGACGATTGGTTTCCTTATCTATATATTTAAAAATATCTGCTGTAATTTCAATTAGGAACGAGTTCAATTCATCTGTCCTATTCCATTCACTAAATACCTGGTGCAACTCCAAGTGGTCCAGCCCCAAACCATGTTGGAGGATATCATAGGCTTCAGCAATCAGTTGCATATCCCCATATTCAATGCCGTTGTGAACCATTTTTACGTAGTGTCCCGCACCACCGGGACCGATATAAGTAACGCAAGGACCATCGTCTACTTGGGCAGCGATTTTAGTCAGAATTGGTTCTAAGTAATTATAAGAGGTTTTTGTCCCTCCAGGCATTAAACTGGGTCCGTTGAGGGCACCTTCTTCTCCACCGCTCACTCCCATACCTACAAAACCCAGTCCAGTAGCTTCCAAGTCTTGGGTACGTCGCTCTGTATCGCCGTAGAGGGAGTTACCACCGTCGATAATGGTGTCTCCTTCTTCTAGGAGAGGTTTTAGTTGTTCGATAACTGCGTCTACAGGTTTCCCTGCTTTCACCATGACTAGAATTTTCCGGGGACGATCCAGAATTTGGACGAATTCTGCTAGGGAGTAGGCAGCTTGAACGGCCTTGTTTTTAGCACGAGAGGCCATAAATTGCTGGGTTTTGGCCGCTGTGCGGTTGTACACAGCAATGGGAAAACCGCGACTCTCTACGTTCAGAGCGAGATTTTCTCCCATTACTGCTAAACCGATAACCCCGAAAGTTCTTGCTGTCATTGCTTAAAATAGTTGACTCCATTTTCTATACTAGCTCTCCTGGGAGGATTATCATATAAAGAAATTCTTAAGTATTCTTCCTTTGCGCCTTGGCGCCTTTGCGCGAGATATAATATTCTCATAGAGTTGCCGGTAATAGCTATGGATTCAATTTCCCTGGAACTTCAGAAATTAAAAGGGCAGTCTTCTAAGGAAACTGCTCCCGTGGAGAATATCTTAAATGATGTTAAGACTAGGTTCCAACAGCAAAAACCAAAACCTAAAACTGGGGCAAAAACAGATTTTATATTAAACAGTTTAAAGTCTCAGTATGAGCAGAAAGAGCAAGTTGAAGGAAAGGAGAGACAAAAGCAGCAGTTAGAAGAAATACAGCAGGAAGAATTGCTCAGACAGCGAAAAAGAAAGGCGATTGCTCGCAAAGCTAAAGAGTGGTTGAATAATCTGGATCCCATTTCTGAGGAAGGTTTTTGGTTCGAGGAGTTTTCTGATGCTTATGATTCTAAATTAGAAGCTGCAATAGACTATTTGCAAGCTCTAGATCACACATAAAACACTTAGTTAAGTATTTATGTGTAATCCATTCCCGGTTCCCCGTTCCCGGTTCCATCAAAAAGAGATTATTAAGAATTGGGTTGCCTCGGGGAAGAAATGGTACAAATAACACTACCCAATGTATAATAGAGGAGTAGAAGGAACTCGTGCAAACCGCAAATAGTAAGATAACCTGCGTCCCCACCATTAAAGTTGAAGACGATCGCACTGGGATGAGTAATGCAGCTCTCAAGCGGGCCTTTGCGGATCACCTTTTCTATACTCAGGGCAAATATGAGTCCTTAGCCACCCCTAAAGATTATTACATGGCTTTAGCTTATACGGTGCGCGATCGCCTGCTGCACCGTTGGAATAAGACGGTGAAGACCTATTTTGAACAGGATGTGAAGGTGGTTTGCTACCTGTCAGCGGAGTTTCTTATGGGTCGTCATTTGAGCAATAACCTCATTAGCTTGGGTATCTACGACCTCATGAAAGAGGTGGTTCAGGAGTCGGGATTGGAGCTGTCTGATTTAATCGAACAAGAACCGGATCCGGGTCTGGGAAATGGGGGTTTAGGACGGTTAGCAGCTTGTTTCCTGGATTCTTTGGCTACTTTGGAGATTCCTGCTATTGGTTATGGCATTCGCTATGAGTTTGGTATCTTTCACCAGGGAATAAAGGACGGCTGGCAGGTTGAAATGCCGGATAATTGGTTACGGTATGGTAATCCTTGGGAAATTCGCCGTCCAGAAGCCACTGTGGAGATAAAATTTGGGGGTCATACTGAAATCTACCACGATTATAAGGGGAATTCTCGCATGGCTTGGATTCCCGGTCGAACGGTAACTGCTGTACCTTATGATACCCCCGTACCGGGATACAACACTAATACGGTGAATTTCTTGCGTCTCTGGAAGGCAGTAGCTAGTGAGGAGGAAGATTTCGACTTTGCGGCATTCAACGCGGGGAACTATGACGATGCAGTGGCTCAGAAGATGACTTCGGAGACTATTTCTAAGGTACTGTATCCCAATGATAATACTCCTCAGGGACGACAACTGCGCCTAGAACAACAGTTTTTCTTCGTTTCCGCGTCTTTGCAGGATATGATTCGCACTCACCTGCGCAAACACCCCACTTTAGATAACTTCTGGGAAAAATTCGCCATTCAACTCAATGATACTCATCCGGCGATCGCTATTGCTGAGTTGATGCGACTACTGTTAGATGAACATGATATGGACTGGGATAAGGCTTGGCAAATTACCCAAAAGACTTTTGCCTATACTAATCATACCCTCATGCCGGAAGCTTTAGAAAGGTGGCCCGTGGATCTGTTGGGTCGTCTTTTACCCAGACATTTGGATATTATCTATCGCATTAACCATTTCTTCCTGGAAGACGTGGGCACTTGGTATCCAGATCGGGCAGATTTACCGGACTTCCTCTCGAAACTGTCCATTATTGAGGAGTTTCCAGAGAAAGCAGTGCGCATGGCTCATTTAGCCTGTGTGGGGAGTCATGCTATTAATGGGGTAGCAGCACTCCATACCCAATTGCTTCAACAAGAAACTCTCAAGGAGATTGCCCAAATTTGGCCAGAAAAATTCTACAATAAGACTAATGGAGTGACTCCCCGACGCTGGATGTTACAGTGTAACCAGAAATTAGCTCAGTTGATTACCTCGAAAATTGGGGATGGTTGGGTGAAAGATTTGTCCCAGCTGCAAGAGTTAGAAGCTTTTGTGGAAGACAAGGCATTTTGCCAAAACTGGGATAAGATTAAGCAGGAGAATAAGCAGCAATTAGCTGACTATATCCAACACCACAACTCTATTGAAGTGGATCCCCATTCTATCTTCGATATCCAAGTAAAACGGATTCACGAGTATAAGCGTCAACTTCTAGATGTACTCCATATTATCGCTCTGTATAATCGTCTGAAAGCAAATCCGGAAATGGATATGGTTCCTCGCACCTTTATCTTTGGTGGCAAGGCAGCACCGGGTTACTTTATGGCCAAATTGATTATCAAGCTCATTAATGCTGTTGGGGAAGTGGTGAATAAGGATCCTGATGTGCGGAGACGTATCAAAGTGGTTTTCCTGGCTAACTTTAATGTCTCCTTAGGGGAGCGCATTTATCCAGCTGCTGATCTCTCAGAGCAAATTTCCACTGCTGGGAAGGAAGCTTCTGGTACTGGGAATATGAAGTTTGCCATGAATGGTGCTTTAACTGTAGGTACTCTTGACGGTGCTAATATCGAGATTCGAGAGGAAGTGGGAGCGGAAAACTTCTTCTTGTTTGGTTTAACTGCTCAGGAAGTAGGAGAGTTAAAAGAAAAGGGATATAATCCCTGGGATTACTATAACAGCAATGCTGAATTAAAACAAGTCATCGATCGCATTGCTCATGGTTGTTTCTCCCATGGGGATGATAATTTATTTGAACCCATTGTCTACTCTCTGCTCCAGGAAGACAAGTACATGCTTCTAGCTGACTACCAAGCATATGCTGACTGTCAAGACAAGATTAGCCAAGCTTATTTAGATCGGGAAAATTGGACTCGCATGTCTATTCTCAATGCAGCACGCATGGGTAAATTCTCCTCCGATCGCACTATTCGGGAGTACGTAGAGGAAATTTGGCAGGCTAACCCCGTTAAGATTGAAGTGGAGGAGTATCACCAAGCATCTGCTGGTTTGAAAGTTCTGAACTAGTATATACTATGGGATGAGTTAGACATGGTTTTCTCTGTGGGCGACACTGTCGATGACCCTGTCACCCACATTTTTTTCACAAGGTCGCAGGTTTCACAAGGTCGCGGGAAACCTATTATAAATTTCTAACATAATGACCCGACAACCTCATGACCAGTAATAGCCCTCCTACTCAATCAGTGACCAGTTACCAGTTACCAGTTACCAGGCGTATGATGGGGGGTTGAACCCGCCATCAACGCCTTCCACCAATTAACAATCAGTTGACAGTTTTTAGGATTCAGTTATCGTTAATTTGGTGAGGGGCTCAGACCCTAAGAATAACACTTAACTGGTACGGGCACGGCAGTGCCGTGCCCCTACTAACTGGTAACTGCTGAAGAGACCCTCTTAGGAAAAGGGAAGACGCAAAAACAAGCTATCGTGGAGAATTTATTGGTAATTTGGTTTTTTGGTTGGGAATGATTGATGTATTTGGAAATAATGTATTAATAGAGTCCTTTATTTTAGATGGAAGTATATTTGCTTTGGGTTTTATCATAATCAATTGCACAAGACTTTTGTTGGGTTAAAATAATGGTTAAGGCTTTAACGTTATAGAAATAAAAGATTAACAACCTAGGGTTGGCAAGAGGTAATGGCAAAACCACCTTCCTCTCAATGGGGTATTTCCCTTTGTCACTCATACCCCCGTGGTAACATTTACCTCGTGATTTGTTGAGCAATGTTACAAAACTTAATATTAGATTCAACCTACCGTCCACGCTTCAAATCGTAGAGCACCTTTTCCAAATACCAATGCTCCGATTTTCCCGGATGTTTAGCCCTTTCCGCAGCGACTAATCTCTCAGCTGTTTCTGGAGATACTCGTCGCAATAGTTCCCTTTTAAGAGGAGAGGAACGGAAACCACCTAAACGTCTTCCCGAACTATCACTTAAATAATACAAAAAAGCCAAGCTTACTGCTATAATAAGGATTAAGACAATTAATTGTAACATGTGCATTCTTGTTTCAATTGCTTTTTATTTAACCACAGAGACGCAGAGGACACAGAGAAGAGAAGGGAGGAGGAGAAGTTTCAAAGGTGAGCAATGCCCACCCTACCAATTAAAGTAATTCAGTGGCTCGTTTCACCAACGCTTCCGCCGTCAAACCATTGTAAGCCATTATTTCCCCAGCACTAGCAGCGGTTTCTCCTCGTCGCCAAGCAAAAACATCCCGTTTTACAGTACTCCGAAGCATAATGGGTTCCAACATGCCACTAGCACCCCCAGTAACACCAATAAGAACATCTCCCCCAAATAACCTTTCAAACCCAACATCATCCAAAAAATGACCATCCGCTTCTGTACAACTTTCCCACCCTATATCATCGGGACGATACAAGCGCCGAGGACTGAGAACGGAAACAATGCGAGTCCCTATTCCTTGCTCTTCTAATTGAGCAGCCCCAGCAAAAACAGGAATTAAGGTAATATCTCCAATAACCGCAAAAGTAACCATCTTCTTCCCAGGGGTTTCCTGCAATACCACAGCCCCATCTTCTAATCCTTGCTGAGTTTGGGAAAAGGTGGTACGGATAGGTAAAGGTGACTTACTGGCGGTAATAATAATACCTTGATTTTTCCTTGACAACGCCCATTCATAGCACACCTGAATGCCATTAGCATCACAGGGAAACAGGGGGAAAATGTTTCCATTGCGCATCATGGAGCCAAAGTAATTCTCAATCTCAGGGCGCTGGTGAGTCCAGCCATTTCGTCCTTGTTCCAATGCCCCGGCAGTAAATAAAGTAATAGTAGCAGGAGTTACATGGCGTAATTCTGCCATAGCTTGAGTAACAGTCTGCCAAATAGGCACACCATTGATAGCAAAAGACTCGTAGGAACACCACAAAGTCCGGGCACCAAATAAGGATAGAGCAGCAGCTAACCCAGCGCAAGCGTCTTCTGATAATGGTTCATATACCTGCCCTTCCGGTCCTTGAAAATAGGTATCATCGGGGGTGGGGTGGAGGATTTTCAGAGCCATATTGATATTATTAATGCCGGAAGCAGCATTCCCGTCGGCGTTAGTAATGACGAAATTAGGATCTTGCTTACCTACATGAGCCACCAATTCTCCCATAGCAGTGGTAGCAACTTGCTTTGCTTCCCCTACTGGAAACTCTTGTAAAGGTAATGGTCCCAGATCAGGTAAAGGCAATTCCTTCTCCGTCACTACCGTATCAACCGCTGAACCTCCCCCAGCCCGTTCAAAGTTGGTTCGTACTAATTCCCAAGCTGCGGGAGACAAAGCGCGAGCTTTCAAAGCACTGACAATGTAATCTTTCTCCAAAGTATCCCCAGGATAAAGATTGTGAGACTGTGCTCCCCGTTTGTGTACCCCAGCCCCTTTCAGTTGTTTGACTATCAGGACAGTGAGTTTTCCCCCCAAGGCAGACTTTGCCGCTTTATCCGTAGCTTCCAACACTGCTTGAGTAAATGCTAGTCGTTGGGGAAAGGAGAATTGAGTGCTATCCACATAAGCACCAGATTGGTTAGTATCATCGTAATCTTTGGCATTAACTAAAATAACTTGTTCAAAGCCATGGGACTGCCAGTAGGCAATCATTTCCTCATTAGACTTGGTAGACACCATACTGTGGTGTTCCTGGGAATAGCCATTCCAAACTAAAATGGGGAGGAAGTTGGTAACTTGGGGGTAGGCAGTGTGGAAGTGACCGAAACTGCTCATGACGTAGGGTTCTCCCAAACCCCCATCCCCAATAGTGACCGGAAACAAGATACCCGGATGGAGTTTTGCCCCAGCCATGGCGAAATGCTGTCCTTGTCCTAGAGGTCCTGCGGGATTCAGCAGTCCGGGAATTTGACCGGAAAGATGTCCCAGGAGTCCGTGCATTTCCCGGAACC